>NZ_LWEE01000057.1:0-220 GCF_001635445.1 Halioglobus sp. HI00S01 | reverse complement strand
CTTTGATCAGGTCAAGATTGGATTTGAATTTGGATTTTGACTGATCAGCAGATCGCGTTTGGATCTATGTGGGTCGTAGTTTCGAAGGTTGAACCCAAATCAAATTCTTTGGGGTGTAGCAGCTATAGCCAGATTGATGACGGAATCGGCGGACAGCATTCATTGTCCGTACTAGAGTACTTACAACCGGTGCCTCCCAGTTTACCTCTCGCCGACTTCC
>NZ_LWEE01000056.1:0-497 GCF_001635445.1 Halioglobus sp. HI00S01 | reverse complement strand
AAACTCGTTGATCAATTCAGCCGCATGATAGCCAACGATAGTGGCACCCAGAATACGGTCACTGCCTGGCTTGGTCAGCACTTTCACAAAGCCCTTCGCCTCGCCGTCGGCGATGGCGCGGTCGAGATCATCCAGATCGTAGCGGCTGACCTCGTAGGCAATACCCTGAGCCTGAGCATCGGCCTCATTCAGGCCCACCCGGGCAACCTCGGGGTCGATGAACGTCGCCCAGGGCACCACCGAGTAGTCGACCCGGAATTTGCGAAAGCGCCCAAACAACGCATTGACCGAGGCATACCAGGCCTGGTGGCTGGCCATATGGGTAAACAGGTAGGGGCCCGCAACATCGCCCGCAGCATAAATGGAGGGCACTCGAGTGCGCAGAAAGTCATCCACATCAAGATGNCCGGCCGGATTCAGCTCAACGCCAAGCGCTTGGAGACCGGGGCCCTCGTCAGTGGGACTGCGGCCCACCGCCAGCAATACGGCATCGAAGG
>NZ_LWEE01000055.1:0-236 GCF_001635445.1 Halioglobus sp. HI00S01 | reverse complement strand
TGGTCATGACACTCAACCTCGGCCTGCGGGTGCAGTGTCGACGACCCNACTCGCCAGCCGAGTTACAACACCTTATCGATAACAGCCTGTCGATGCTCGAGCAGGCGGCCTGAATACCCTAAAGAAGCGGGATACTCATCATGCGATCTGAAACCATGCCCTACACAAAAAAAACAGCCACCGTCGCAGGTAAGAAAATCGCCTACATCGAAGAAGGGCAAGGCGACCCGATTGTA
>NZ_LWEE01000054.1:0-282 GCF_001635445.1 Halioglobus sp. HI00S01 | reverse complement strand
CCGGTGGCCGGATAGATCCGGAGGATGGCGCTGAAGAAGACACCATAGAGGAGCGTGCCCGTATTGCTGCGGCGCGAGAGGCCATGGAGGAGGCGGCGTTGGATGTGACCCCCGCCAATATGACCATGATCTCGCACTGGACGCCGCCCCCCATGGGGAATCGCCGCTTTGCGACCTGGTTTTTTGTCATGCCCGCTCCCAGCGGTGAAGTGACCATCGACGACGGCGAGATCAAGGACAGCCAGTGGCTGACCGGCGCACAGGCGCTTGCCCAGCACCGCG
>NZ_LWEE01000053.1:0-304 GCF_001635445.1 Halioglobus sp. HI00S01 | reverse complement strand
TTTTGTTCTATTGGTAACGGCTGAGTTCGTCAACTAGTGTAGTGCTCTATATAAATATGGATGGGCAATGAAAGGTTCTCTACCGCACGGCGTCGTCTTAGGTATGTCTCCTACAGGTTTGTACGTCCTTAGGGAACTGGGCGGTTTTGGTGTCGATGTAATTGGCGTCGACAAGGAATTCGCCTGTGCCTCATGGTCGAGATTCATCAGAGCTGCCGGTAAGTGTTGGATAGAATCGTCAAGGGATCGGTTGGTTTCAAAGTTGATTGACTTTGCCAAGTCTGTCGAGGAGAAGCCGGTATTG
>NZ_LWEE01000052.1:0-216 GCF_001635445.1 Halioglobus sp. HI00S01 | reverse complement strand
CATAGGTGCGGGCAGCGCGAGGGTGTAATCCAGTGACTTTACGCCAATGGTCTCGCCGTCGGGATCGACATAGGTAATTTCACACAAACGGCCATCGGCGTTGCAGTGATGCAGTTCACGGTAAAGCAACTCGTCGCCATCCGGAGAACGCGCCTCACCTACAATATCGGGGGTGATCGCGGTGGCCGAAGCACCACCCACCCAGTTTGCGAATAT
>NZ_LWEE01000051.1:0-20340 GCF_001635445.1 Halioglobus sp. HI00S01 | reverse complement strand
TGGGGCGCCCCAGCATCTCGGCGCGGCCCACCGGTGCGAACTGGCCGCTGCGTGCGAGATCACTGTCCACGACCCAGGCAATATCTTCCGGCGCCGGGCCAGGGCCCCCCCAGGCAAAGGGCACCACTGCAATCGCGGTGGGATCATCCACACCCTGGGTTATTTCAATTGTAAGTTGAGCCCGTGCATTCAACGCCATCAGTGCCAGAAGCACGGGCGCCAGAGCCAATACCAGCCGTTTCATCAGTATCTTAAGTCCTCGGGTCTGAATAACAGGCGGAAGCGCCTGAAGTTTTTCTCAAATTCATTGGCGGGCAGATTCTTGAGCTCGGGAAAGCTGCCGGCCTTTTCTACTGCATTCATCGCGGAGCGATCAAAAGCGCTGTTACCACTGCTGCGCTCAAGGCGCACGCTGACCACTTCACCGGTGGGCACCAACTGCACAATCAACACCGCCTCCATACCGTTGCGAGCACTCGGGGGGCGGCTCCAGTAATTAATGACTGTGCGCTGAATCAGGGCGGCATAGCTGGCGGCCATTTCATCGGCCGTCACGGCCGCCTCTGCCGCGAGCACTTCCTCTTCCTCGGCCATGGCACGGGCCAGATCCGCGCGAGCGATGGCAGCGAGTTCCTCTTCGGTAATGCGGGGCTCGGGCTTGGGTTCCGGCTTTGGCTCTACCTTGGGCTGTGGCTTGGGCTTGGGTGGCGCGGGCTTTGGCTTGGGCTTGGGCTTGGCCACCGGCTTGGGTTTGGGTTTCGGCTTGGCCACCGGTTTCGGCTTGGGTTTGGCGATCAACTCACTGGCATCCACCAGGCGGGCATTAATTACTTTCGGCGGTGCCTTGGCCTCGATGGTTTTGGTTTCCATCGGGCTCGACCAGTTCCACAACATAAATGCCAGGATCATCGCATGCAGGGCGATGCTTGCCATGGCCGGGCGCACCACAATGCGCGGCGCCACGGGCTTGGCATAGACGGAGTCAGTGCTCACTGCGGGTTCTCGGTTACCAGGCCGACACTGGGCGCACCGGCCTGTTGCAGGGCCACCATCACCGTCACAACCTCACCGTAAGGGACAGCCTCGTCACCCCAGATAAGCACGGGCTTATCCGGGTTGCGCTTGATCACTTTAGACACCCGATCCTTGATGGTGGCCAGCGCAAGCACCTGCTTCTCCTGGCCCAGGTTCAGAAACAGCTGGCCACTGGCATCCACGGATACGATTAACGGCTCGCTGTCCTGATTTTCAACAGGGTCCGCGGCGGCCTCGGGCAGATCAACTTTCACCCCCTGCATCAGCATGGGCGCCGTGACCATGAAGATAATCAGCAATACAAGCATCACATCGATATACGGCACGACGTTGATCTCTGCCATGGGTTTGCGCTTGCCGCGGGCTCTGCTCACGGTAGATCAGCCTCCCTGACGGGCGCGCAGTGCGTACGCCTGGCGGTAGAGGATACTGGAGAACTCATCTACGAAAGTGTCATAGCGGTTACTGAACACCTCTACCTTGGCGGCAAAACGGTTGTAGGCGAGTACCGCAGGGATCGCGGCAAACAGGCCCATGGCGGTTGCAACCAGCGCCTCGGAGATACCCGGCGCCACTGTGGCAAGCGTTGCCTGGGTAGCATTGGCCAGGCCGCGGAAGGAATGCATAATGCCCCAAACGGTGCCAAACAGACCGATATATGGGCTGGTGGAACCCACAGAAGCCAGAAACGCCAGGTGACGCTCGAGACGTTCTTCCTCACGCAATACCGCCACACGCATGGCGCGCCGTGAACCCTCCAGAATGGCCTCGGAGTCCATTTCCTTTTGCTGGGCCAGGCGCGAAAACTCCTTGAAGCCCGCCCTGAAAATACTCTCCATACCCAGAATGGCATGCCCGTCGGAGGCCTTTTCGTTCCCTTCGCGATAGAGCTGGGAGAGATCGATACCCGACCAGAAACGCTCCTCGAAGCTGTACATTTCCTCGCGCGCATTACGGAAGTAAATATAGCGCTGGACGATCATGTACCAGGACAGAATTGAGGCCATGACCAGCATTGCCATGACCACCTGCACGGTGAAACTGGCGTGTAGAATGAGGTCTATCAGGCTAAGTTGCTCTTCCAAGAGGGCTCCCCTTTTGCGTTATGTCATTCTGCCCCGGACAGGCCTGCCACCATATCCCGGGGTATACGGCGCGGTTTGACCGAAGTGCTGTCTACGCATGCGATGCGAATGTCGCCACCGGCAAGCACTTCGTCGCCGCGCAATACTCGCTGGGCAAAGGTCATCGAGGCCCCGCCCAACTCAGTGAGCTCTGCCGTGGCGATCAATTCATCGTCCAACTTGGCAGGTGCCCGGTATTCTACCGCCACATTGCGCACCACGAACATCAGATCGTTATTGAATATGTAATCTTTGCCGTAGCCCATCGCCCGCATGAACTCCGTGCGAGCGCGCTCCATAAATTTGAGATAATTGACGTAATAGACAATACCACCGGCATCCGTATCTTCAATGTAGACACGTAGCGGCAGAGAAAATTCCGGGCCAGACGTCACTCTTCCTGCCCGCCATCTAGATCCAGCGACAAATTGCCCGCCTCACCTGGCCTGGGCTGAGGCAGCCCGAAATGCAGGTAGGCGTTGCGCGTCACCACTCGGCCGCGGGGTGTGCGCACCACATATCCCTGCTGAATCAGGTAGGGTTCGAGCACATCTTCAATCGTCCCGCGCTCCTCGGAAATGGCCGCAGCCAGGCTATCGACCCCCACCGGACCGCCATCGAACTTCTCAATCATGGCGAGGAGCAGGCGGCGATCCTGGTGATCAAAGCCCTGCTGGTCAACGCTGAGCATATCCAGCGCGCGGTCAGCGACTTCAGCGCCAATATGGCCATCAGCCTTCACTTCCGCGTAATCGCGGACCCGGCGCAACAGGCGATTGGCAATTCGGGGCGTGCCCCGGGAGCGGCGCGCAATTTCGGTGGCGCCCTGCTTGTCGATGCCCATACCGAGAATGCGCGCCGAGCGCTCCACAATATGTGCAAGGTCGGCTACCTCATAGAACTCAAGGCGCTGCACGATACCGAAACGATCGCGCAACGGTGAGGTAAGCAATCCCGCGCGCGTGGTGGCACCGATCAGGGTGAAGGGAGGCAGGTCGAGCTTGATCGAGCGGGCCGCGGGGCCTTCCCCGATCATAATGTCGAGCTGGTAGTCCTCCATGGCCGGATACAACACTTCCTCTACGAAGGGGCTGAGGCGATGTATCTCATCGATAAACAAGACGTCGCCGGGCTCGAGGTTGGTCATCAGCGCAGCGATATCACCGGCCTTCTCCAGCACCGGTCCTGAAGTCGTTTTAAGGGACACGCCCATCTCGTTGGCAATAATGCTCGCCAGCGTGGTTTTGCCCAGCCCGGGCGGGCCAAAAATCAGGGTGTGGTCGAGCGGCTCACCGCGGCCTTTGGCCGCCTGCAGAAATATACTCATCTGCTCGCGAACAGCCTTCTGGCCGACGTATTCATCCAGCGATTTCGGGCGAATAGCGCGATCGAGGGCATCCTCCCGGGGGCCTTCAGGCTCCGGGGCGATCAGGCGGTCGGTTTCTATCATCCGCTCACCATCGATTTCAGGGCACGGCGGATCAGCTCTTCCGAATCCGCAATGGAGTCATCGTTCACTGCGGCAACCACCTTGGCCGCCTCGGCCGGCTTATACCCAAGGGCAATTAGCGCGCCCTCGGCGTCGGCGACCATATCGGCCACCGGTTCGATCAGAGCGCCACCGGCGGACCCGCCGGCTTCCATCTCGCCGAGCCAGTCCTTGAGCTTGTCGCGCATCTCAATCAACAGGCGCTCGGCGGTCTTTTTGCCCACCCCGGGCAGGGCCGACAGGCCGGAAATATCGTCGCGCTGCACGCAGCCAATAAAGCTTTTGGCATCCATACCCGAGAGAATGGTCAGGGCCAGCTTGGGGCCGACCCGGTTCACTTTGATTAATTGGCGGAACAGTTCACGATCGCGCTCATCGATGAAGCCATACAGCAGCTGGGCGTCCTCGCGCACCACAAAATGCGTGAGCAGTGTCACCTGCGCCCCCAGCTCGGGCAACTGGAACAGGGTGGTCATGGGCACCTGCAGCTCGTAGCCGACACCACCGACATCCACCAGAATATCCGGTGGCTGTTTGGCAGCCAGCGTACCCCGAATTCTACCTATCATGGAGGGCCGATCCCCTTAACGTATCCGGCGCCGGCGCACAGAAGTGGCGCCAGCCATGTTGATCATACTCTGTTGTGTGTGCGCGTGACACAGGGCAGCGGCCAACGCGTCCGCGGCATCCTCGGCGGGCTCAGCAGGCAGTTTTAGCAGCACTTTCACCATGTGCTGCACCTGCCCCTTATCTGCCGCGCCAGTACCGACCACAGACTGCTTGACTTGCCGGGCCGAGTACTCAAACACATCCATCTCCTGGGCCGCGCAGGCAACAATCGCCGCGCCCCTGGCCTGCCCCAGTTTGAGGGCAGAGCCGGCACTCTTCCCCATGAAAACCTGCTCAATCGCCAGCGTTGCCGGCCCGTAAAGCTCAACCAACTCAGTCACACTGTCGTAGATGATCTTGAGCCGAGGCGCGATATCGCCCTCGGGTAGCTTAATCACACCCGACGTCACGTATTCAGCCTTACCGGTCACATAATTGATGATTCCGAAGCCCGTTTTCCGCGACCCCGGATCGATTCCCATGATCAGCGCCATCGCTTCGCCCCGCGCCACCCCACCAATGTCATTATTCTGTACAAATATACAGGCATCTCCCCACCCCGTCACCCGGGGTCAGACCCCAAATTTCTCAGGCACCCTGGGGTATTAGTAGATGTCGGCGTTGGTGTAGACGTTCTGGACGTCGTCGAGGTCTTCGAGGGCGTCGATGAGGGCGAGGATGGATTCGGCGCTGCCGGCGTCTGCCATGGGCACGGTGGTGGAGGCGATCATGGTCACTTCGCCGCCTGCGGGCTTGAGGCCGGCCGCTTCCAGCGCCATTTTGACGGTGCCGAATTCCTCCCAGGGAGTAGTCACATCCAGAGACCCATCCTCGTGAGCAGTGATATCTTCCGCACCGGCTTCCAGGGCCACTTCCATGACCTGTTCTTCGTCAGCCCCAGGGGCAAACCCGATCTGACCGACCCGGGAAAAGAGATAGGCAACCGAGCCATCGGTGCCCAGATTACCGCCGCGTTTGGTAAACGCATGGCGCACTTCGGCCACGGTACGGTTGCGGTTGTCTGTCATCACCTCAACCAGTACCGCGACACCGCCGGGAGCGTAACCTTCGTAGGTCAGCTCCTCCATATTGTCGGCTTCGTTAGTTCCGGCGCCACGGGCGATAGCGCGGTCGATGGTGTCCCGGGTCATATTGGCACCCAGGGCTTTTTCGACCGCCGCGCGCAGGCGGGGATTATCTTCGGGATGGGGGCCGCCCTGCTTGGCGGCCACGACGAGCTCACGGATCAGCTTGGTGAATACCTTGCCGCGCTTGGCGTCCTGAGCCGCCTTGCGATGCTTGATATTGGCCCATTTACTGTGGCCTGCCATGGCTGAACTCCGCGCTGGCGCCTAGAGAAGGCTCAGGCGCCCTCGCCTTCTGCCTTCTGGCGCAGACGAATATTCAGTTCACGCAGCTGCTGGGCATTCACCTCGCCAGGCGCGTCGGTCATCACACAGGCCGCTGTCTGGGTTTTGGGGAAGGCGATTACATCGCGAATGGATGCCGAATCGGTCATCAACATCACCATGCGGTCCAGGCCAAAGGCGAGGCCACCGTGGGGCGGTGCACCGTATTGCAGGGCCTGAAGCAGGAAGCCAAATTTCTCATTGGCCTCCTCGTCGCTTATCTCCAGAATGCGGAAAACCGCTTGCTGCATCTCGCGCTCGTGGATACGGACACTGCCGCCGCCGAGTTCACAGCCATTCAGCACCATGTCATAGGCACGCGACAGCGCGCCGGCGGGGTTGGCTTCCAGCTCCTCGACACTGCAGGAAGGCGCAGTGAAGGGGTGGTGCAGCGGAGTCAGACCACTATTGCCATCGTCTTCGAACATCGGGAAGTCAACCACCCAGAGGGGTGCCCAGCCTTCACGCACCAGACCGAGATCCTCGGCCACCTTGATGCGCAGCGCACCGATTGCCTCGTTGACGACATTGGCCTTGTCTGCACCGAAGAAGATGATATCGCCGTCTGCAGCGCCGAGACGCTCCATCATCTCCATAACCACTTCATCGGGCATGAACTTGAGAATGGGCGCCTGCAGGCCCTCAACCCCGGCCGCCAGGTCATTTACCTTGATCCAGGCAAGGCCCTTGGCACCGAAGATCGAAACATACTTGGTGTAGTCGTCGATTTCCTTGCGGCTGATCTTGGCACCGCCGGGCACTTTCAAAGCGGCAACACGGCCGGCTTCATCGTCCGCGGGACCGCGGAAGACCTTGAAGTCGACCTGCTGCATGAGGTCATCAACGGACACGAGTTCCATGTCGATACGCAGGTCCGGCTTGTCCGAGCCATAGCGCTCCATAGCCTCGGAGTATGGCATGTGGGGGAACTCGGGCAGATCGACATCCAGGGTCGACTTGAACAGTTCGCGCACCATGCGCTCGGTGATTGCCATAATCTCTTCCTCGCCGAGGAAGGATGTCTCGATATCAATCTGAGTGAACTCAGGCTGACGGTCGGCGCGCAGATCTTCGTCGCGGAAGCACTTGGCCACCTGATAGTAACGGTCGAATCCAGACACCATCAGCAGCTGCTTGAACAGTTGAGGTGACTGGGGCAGAGCGAAAAACTGCCTAGGATGGGTGCGGCTCGGCACCAGGTAGTCGCGGGCACCTTCCGGGGTCGCCCGGGTCAGAATCGGGGTTTCGATATCCAGGAAGCCCTCGCTGTCGAGGAAGTTACGGATCGCCGAGGTGATTTTCGAGCGCTTGATCAGCTTGTCCTGCATTTCCTGGCGGCGCAGGTCCATATAGCGATATCGCAGACGGACTTCCTCGCCCACCGCGGTGTGCTCATCCAGCTGGAAGGGGGGCGTAGCTGCGGTATTGAGAATCTCGAGCTCCTTACCCAGAATTTCGATCTCACCGGTGGCCATCGCAGGGTTAACGGTACCTTCACCGCGGGCGCGTACCCGGCCGGTAATTTTCAACACATATTCACTGCGAACCCGGTCCGCGCGCTCAAAGTGCTCTTCGGTGTCCGGGTCAAATACCACCTGAACAATGCCATCGCGGTCGCGCATATCGAGAAAAATCACCCCGCCATGGTCGCGGCGGCGATCAACCCATCCACAAATAGTGACGGTCTCGTCGATGTTGGCAGTGGACAGAACGCCACAATAATGACTGCGCATAATAAAATTCCGTATTTTGGCTATTCGCTCCGGCTTATTGCCGGGCGATCAGGCTGACTTCTTGCTTTCGCTCGCGGAGCTCGAAGAATCGCTGGAAGATGAGCTTTCCGAACCCCCATGGAGGTTCTTTTTGCTGCCGGTTTTGAAATCGGTCTCATACCAACCACCACCTTTCAGCCGAAAAGCGGCCGCGCTCACCTTCTTTTTGAGCTCGGGCGCATGGCATTCGGGGCAATCAACCAGGGGCGCATCGCTGATCTTCTGCAGCGCCTCAAGTTCGTTGCCACATTTCTGGCATTGGTACTCGTAAATCGGCATGGGGCTCAATCCACCAACTATCAATCACTTGGAGAGAAATTTTGAGGCGCGGATTTTAACCCAAGCAACTTGGAAGGCCAAGCTCGGGGAGGAAGGTTCGCCGGGGGTAAAAAAACCCTGCACTCGTCAGAGCGCGGCGATGGGTTGGGGCAAATCAACCGGCCCGATAGCGCAGCGGGCCGGTCGACTCAGGAAAAGCTGCTTAGGAAGCGGCGTATTCCTTCAATTTCTTCAGCGGGCGGATCTTGACAGCAATGCTGGCAGGCTTCGCCTTGAAGGTCGTCTCTTCACCAGTGAAGGGGTTGATACCCTTGCGCGCTTTGCGGGCGGGCTTCTTCACAGTGGTGATCTTCATCACACCAGGAATAGTGAATTCACCAACGGAACGCTTCTTAATAGAGCGCTCGATCAGCACATTCAGTTCATCCAGAACGGCATTAACCTGCTTCTTGCTCAGATCAGTGCTTTCCGCGAGGCTCGCAACGATCTGGCTCTTGGTCATTTTCTCCTTCAGCGCAGTTGCCTTACGCGCGGGAGCTGCTGCCTTTTTGGCAGGGGCTTTCTTCGCTGCTGCTTTTTTCTTCGCTGGAGCTTTCTTAGCCGCTACCTTTTTCTTGGCCGGAGCCTTTTTCTTCGCTGCTGCTTTCTTAGTCGCCATGTTATTTTCGACCTTCCCTAATAGTGAGTTGTTTCAGGTTTGTGCCGAGCCGTTCCGCGTCCCTTACAGTTGGGCGGCAACAACAAGCCACGTACAAATGTATAATGCAGAAAATACTGCAATACAAGTGTTTTTGCACATCGAGGGCAAAAAAACCCTTATATTGCAGTCCCGGACGCAACTTCACCTGACAAATGCCCGAAAAAAGTGCACAACAACCACCGTTTACCGATACTCACATGCCCATTAAAATAGGCGCCCTTATCGTTATTCCCAATTTGGAACCACAATGCGCACCAGCAACTTCCTGATCGCCACCCAGAAAGAAACACCCGCCGACGCTGAGGTCATCAGCCACCAGCTCATGCTCCGCGCCGGACTGATTCGTAAGCTCGCATCCGGCCTCTACACCTGGCTCCCCCTCGGCCTGCGTGTGCTGCGTAAGGTAGAGAATATTGTGCGCGAAGAAATGGACGGCGCGGGCGCCCAGGAAGTCAGTATGCCGGTCGTGCAACCGGCAGAACTGTGGGAAGAATCGGGTCGCTGGGAACAGTACGGCCCTGAACTATTGCGCATCCACGACCGGCACGAGCGCGATTTCTGCCTTGGCCCCACGCACGAGGAAGTCATCACCGACCTGATCCGCAATGAAATCAAGAGCTACAAACAGCTGCCGATCAACATGTACCAGATCCAGACCAAGGTGCGCGACGAGATCCGGCCCCGTTTCGGCATCATGCGCTCGCGCGAGTTCCTGATGAAAGACGCCTACTCTTTCCACGTGGACCAACCCTCACTGGAAGACACCTACCAGGTTATGCACCAGGCCTACAGCGCGATATTTACGCGCCTGGGCCTGGATTTCCGCCCCGTCATCGCCGACACGGGTTCCATTGGCGGCAGCGCCTCCCATGAATTCCACGTGCTGGCCAACTCCGGCGAAGACGACATCGCATTCTCCGACAGCAGTGACTACGCCGCCAACGTAGAAATGGCCGAGGCAGTGGCCCCTGCCGGCGACCGCCCTGCCCCTGCCGCGGAGCTCACAGAAGTAGCCACCCCTGGTGTAAAAACTATTGAGGACCTCTGCACCTTCCTCGAGATCGAAGCCAACACGTCGGTGAAAACCCTGGTTGTTCACGGCGAGGAGGAGGGCCAGCTAGTCGCCCTGGTGTTGCGCGGCGATCACCAACTCAATGGCATCAAGGTAGAAAAGCTGAGTGGCATTGCATCGCCGCTGTGCATGGCCGATGAAGAAGCCGTGCGCGCAGCCTGTGGCGCCGGCTTTGGCTCCCTGGGCCCGGTAGGCATGAATATCAATGTCATCGTCGACCGCAGCGCCGCCGCACTGGCGGACTTCAGCTGTGGTGCCAACAAAGACGGCTTCCACTATACCGGTGCCAACTGGGAGCGCGATTGCCCCCTAGGCCGAGTGGAAGACCTCCGCGAAGTCGTGGAGGGCGACCTCAGCCCGGACGGCCAGGGCACGTTGCAAATCAAACGCGGCATCGAGGTTGGCCACATCTTCCAACTGGGCACGAAGTACAGCGATGCCATGAAGGCCCAGGTACTCGACGATACCGGCCGCAATGTCACTATGACCATGGGCTGTTACGGCATCGGCGTGAGCCGGGTTGTGGCCTCGGCGATCGAACAGAATCACGACGACAAGGGCATCATCTGGCCGGCGGCCATGGCCCCCTTCCAGCTCGCCATTGTGCCCCTGAATATGCAGAAGTCGGAAGAGGTCGCCGCCTGCGCAGAGGAACTCTACGCAACGCTGAAGGCCCAGGGCGTCGATGTCCTGATGGACGATCGCAACGAGCGCCCAGGGGTGAAATTTGCCGACATGGAACTGATCGGCATTCCCCATCGCATTGTCATTGGTGATCGTGCACTCAAAGAGGGCAACATCGAGTACAAAGGCCGCCGTGATGACGACTCGCAACTCATCCCGCGTGAGCAGATTGTCGAGTTCATCACTGCGCAGCTGACAGGCTAATCCCTTGCTGCACCATCTCCTGCTGGTTGCGACTTTACTGTGGTCCTCAGCCGGCCTCAGCCAGCCCGCTGACGATCAGGAGCGCGCTGAGTTGCGCGATTTTCTGGATTCCACGATCAACTCGGCCCAGTCCTTCGACGACAAATACGATGCCGAGGTGTGGCTGGTAGACATGTCTGCGCGGCTGGCGAGATACGTCAAAGACCCGGAATACCGTTTGGAGATTCTCCAGCAGATACACGCAGCCTCGGTCCAGGCCAACCTGCCGCCGGAGCTGGTATTGTCAGTGATTGAAGTGGAATCCCACTTTGACCGGTTTGCCGTGTCACGGGTAGGCGCCCAGGGAATGATGCAGGTCATGCCGTTCTGGAAAGACGAGATCGGCCGCCCCGACGACAACCTTACCGACAATATCACCAACTTCTCGTATGGAACGCGCATTCTGCAATTTTACCTGCAGCGTGAAAAAGGCCACCTGCACAAGGCGCTAGCCCGCTACAACGGCAGCGTTGGCCGGCGCACGTACTCCAACAAGGTATATCGCGCCTGGCAATCGCACTGGCGCACAGATCCGCTCAACTGGGCCGACTAGCGATCGCTAGCGGTAGGACCCCGGCGACTGCCCGGTCCACTTCTTGAACGAGCGATGAAAGGCGGAAGGATCCGAGAAGCCCACCCGCTCAGCCACTTCAGAAACCGTTAATCCATCGCGACTCAACAGCGAAATCGCTGCATCGCGGCGGGCGTTGTCCTTGATGCGCTGGTAGGAGGTGCCCTCTTTTTCCAGGCGTCGACGTAGAGTACGCGCCGACATGTTCAGCAGCCCTGTGAGATCTTCGAAGCTGGGCATTTCCTCGCGAAAATCATCGCCGAGAATTCCGCGAATGCGCTGGGTCACGCTGACCTCACTTGGCTCCGGCTCAATGACAATGTGGTACGGCGCCAATTTCAGGAAGTGGCGCAAATCTGCCTCATTGCGGATTAGCTCTGCTTCAAGATGACGAGCGCTGAAACTCACCGCGTTTGCGGTGCCGTTGAATTCCACCGGGCAGGGGAAAAAGTGTCGCAGTCCCGCATTAAACTCCGGTTCGGGGCCGGCACAGGTCGCACTGACAATGTCGACATGCTGGCCGATCAACCAGCCACTGAAGCGCAACCACATTGCCAGATTGCAGAGCACACTGTGTTGATGCTCCAGGGGGTCGTCTTCACACAGGTAGGTCAGCGTAGCGTCACGGCCTTCAGCATCCACCACCAGGCCATTGACCACTTTCGCGCCCTGGCGAATACGGCAAGTGGCATTAAATTCGATACCCCGGCGCAGTGCTGCAGACAGGTTCGAACTGTTCAACATGCTCAACAATATCAGCCGCGTCGTTCCAACGGGCGTGCGAACGTCAGGCATGACACCGCCAGATTCATCTCCCAAGACCTGGATTAACTGCAAACACAGGCGGCTGTATTGCTCGCGGGACACAAATACTGTCTGGGCGTGCTGAGTGAGGGGATCAAAGGGGAACCGGGCTGCTTCCAGCAGTGCAGTGACATCCGCGCCGTAGTTTTTCGCCTGGGCAAGCAGGGCCCGGGTGAACTCAATAGGCACCGCTTCATTATAAAAGTCAGAATCGACCAGTTGCTTAACCAAAGCCTCCTCCCGCAAATGTGTGACGAAAGTATATCCTGAGACCGCGTATCAAGCGAAAGGGTCCCTGCCGAGAATTCTGGTCCAGTTCAAATTCTGTCGCCCCGGTATTCGCTAGTACGACTTTTGCCACTTTCGTCCATTCCAACATTGACAGCCCGCCGGCCCCCTGACCAATATGGGTTACTTCCACGTGATAGACACCAAAGCGTCAACACATGACAAATCTCGAACAGATCAGCCGCTGGAACCGGGATCTATCCAAAGCCATCGCGGCCCTTGGCACCCCGCAGTTTTTCCCCTGCCTGATCGAAGCCATAAGTCACCAGGTCAGGTTCGACTACCCCCAGGTATGGCTTTACCGCCGCAACGTACCACCCCAGCTGCTGTACCACGAGATTCCACCGTCGGCCCTGGCCAGCCAGGTCGATGAATACCTGGATGGCCCCTACCAGGAAGACCCCTTTTACCAGACGTCCATGCAGCAACCGCGCTCCAAGATTTACCGTCTGTCGCGTGTTGCTCTAGGCAAGCTGGAAGAGACCAACTACTACACCGACTACTACGCCCACACCGGCACCGTCGATGAAGTGGTGTATCTGACCACTCTGGGCGAAGGTATTGTCATCAACCTGTGTGTGATGCGTCTATCCCACCAAGGCCCCTTCACTGACGATGAATACGAGGCGCTGTACCTATTGGCGGAACCTGTCTCGGAGCTGCTAAAAACCCAGAGCCAACACCGCAAATTCGCTGCGGAGCACCTCATCCAGCCCGGCATCGATCACCAGATCAACCAGGCCTTCAAAACCTTTGGCTCCTCCCTCCTGTCACCGCGAGAGAAGGATGTCCTGGAGCTCATGCTGCGTGGCTACGGCACCGACACATCTGCCGCCCGTCTCGACATTGCGGTGGAAACCGTGCGCAGGCACCGCAAAAGCATTTATCGCAAACTGGATGTCAGCTCGCAGACCGACCTGTTCTCACTGTTCCTCAACGCCATGTCCTGCGTAGGCGAGGCCGGCTCGCGCGACCCGCTCAGCATTTACATGGCGCCCCGCTAGACCATTCTGTACACCCTGCCCTGCCCCAAGCAGGGCATTGAGCTCCACGCCCGCTAGAGCAATAGTGACCGCTAACTTCACTCGGATCACAACCCATGTCAGTCGAAGTAGACTGGTTCCTGCGCGCCCACCCGGAAATCACCACCGTCGAGGCAATCCTGCCCGACTGCAACGGTGTGATGCGCGGCAAATGGATCCCAAGGCCCAAACTGGGCAAGGTATTTGGCGGTGAGCTCAAACTGCCCAAAACCGCCCTTAGCCTGGATATTTGGGGACGAGACGTCGAAGAACTGGTGTTCAGCACGGGCGATGCCGACGGACTGTGCCGCCCCATCGAAGGCACGCTGTTACCGGCCCCCTGGTCACCAGGGGGCGAGCGCGGACAGGTCATGCTGGCCATGTACGACCTGAACGGATCACCCTACATGGGCGACCCCGCTCATGTACTGGCCCGCGTGGTGGAACGCTTTCACGCCTCTGGCTGGCGCCCGGTCATTGCCGCGGAGCTGGAATTCAGCCTGGTCACCCTGAACGCCACCGGCAACGGCGCGACCCTGCCCGACCACACCTGCCCTGTGCCGGCGAGTAGCAGTCCCATTGGCGGCAACACTTATGGCCTGGATGTTCTGAACGAGCACCGGGTAATGATGGAAGACCTGCGCACCGCGTGCGAAGCCCAGGACCTGCCCTTCGACGGCGTGGTCAAGGAATCCGCCCCCTCCCAGTACGAAGTCAACATGCAGCACGTGAGCGATCCGGTGCTCGCCGCACGCCAGATCATCATGATGAAGCGCCTGATCAAGGGCGTGGCCGCCAAACACGGACTCATCGCCAGCTTTATGGCCAAGCCCTTCGAGGAGGAAGCCGGCAACGGCATGCACGTCCACTGCAGTGTGCTGGACGAAAAGGGCCTTAACATCTTTGACGATGGCAGCGACAAAGGCACCCCTCTGCTACTAAACGCCATCGCGGGATGCCTGACCTATATGGCCGAATCGGTGGCGATATTTGCCCCCTCCTACAATGCTTACCGGCGTTTCCAGAAAGGGTGTCATGCGCCCACCTACCCCAGCTGGGGCTACGAAAACCGGACGGTAGCTGTGCGTGTACCTGCGGGCAGCCCGACCGCGCGGCGCCTCGAGCACAGGGTGGCCGGCGCCGACACCAACCCGTATCTGTTATTTGCCGTCATCCTATCGGGCATGCTTGAAGGTATTCGTGAAAATCTCTCGCCAGGCGACCCCATCAGCGGCGACGGCTATGCCCAGGAAGAAGCCGCACTGCCGGTTTACATGCCGGACGCGGTACAGTTGTTCAGTGAATCCGATTTTATTCGCAACTCACTGGGCGAAGAGCTGCAACGCATTTATACCCTCACCAAATCCCAGGAAATCGCTGAATTTCGGCGCAGAATCACCGACCTAGAATACCTCACCTACCTTGAACGCCTGTGACACGGCCGTGGGCGCCAGATAACTGCAACTCTGGCGCCCCTGGTCATGTACGCCGTGGCCGCGGCCTGCAATACTCGTCGTCATGAACAGTTCCGCCCTACTCAAAAAACGGTTTGCTTGGCTGCCGCGCTTATCGCTACTGCTCGTCGCGATAGCTGTCACTGCCGGCATCACCCATACGCGCACACTGGCACGTGAGGTCAACTCCTGTGGCCTGCGCCTTGGCCAGGAAGAGGCACAGGTGGGCCAGGCCCTGTCCGGTCACCTGGATATTCTCAGCTGGAACATGCAGAAGGCCAGCAACGCAGGCTGGGCGGAAGATTTGGCCAGTATGGCGTCTGATGTTCACCTGGCCTTCCTACAGGAAGCCTCCGTCCAGGCGGATATTCCCGACAAGCTCGCCGAACGGGATATTTACCAGGCCTTTACCCAGGGCTACAGCACCGAGAGCCTGCATACTGGCGTCATGACCTTGAGCTCACATTCACCGAGCCTGTCGTGTAATTTCAGCAGCATGGAACCCTGGCTGGGCACCCCGAAAACCGCCACCGTCACCGAGCACCCACTGCTGGACAGTGACGAGCGGCTGCTGGCCATTAACCTGCACGCGGTGAATTTTACCTTCGGCATTGAAGACCTGGAGAAGCAGCTGCGTCCCCTGGCTGGCCTGCTGGCCAGGCACAATGGCCCTGCGATTCTGGCCGGCGACTTTAACACCTGGAGCGAAGACCGCCAGGCGCTGGTAGATCGCGTGCTGGCGCGCCATGGCCTCGCGGCTGTCGAGTTCCAGGACGACCAGCGCACCACCTTCTTTGGTCGCCCGCTGGACCACATCTATGTGCGCGGCCTCAGTGTCGAACACACCGAAGTCATTCCGGTCGAAAGCTCCGACCACAACGCGCTGCGCGCACGACTGGTGATTGAATGAAAACCCTGACTACTACCGCTGCCCTGCTACTGGCTCTTACCGCAACACTGGTGCAGGCGGACACACCGGATCCCGAAGTCCAGTATCTGCTGGGATTTGTGGAGCAAAGCGGCTGCGACTTTGAGCGCAATGGTACGGTACACAATTCGGCAGATGCCGCCGACCATCTGCGTCTCAAGTATCGACGCGGCGGTAAGTATGTGAACAACGCCGACCAGTTTATCGACCGGCTGGCCTCAGAGAGCTCCTGGACAGGCAAGAAATATACGGTGACTTGCGATGGCGTTACCGAACCCTCTGGTGAATGGCTGCACCGCGCCCTAGACGAGCATCGCGCCCAGCCCTGATCCCAACCTAGAGCGGCGGGCGCCGCTCGGTATCCAGGCCTTCCACCTGGTTCGTGTCCGGGAGCGGGGTGTGCTCACGCTCCAGCCGATGAGTGAGGCGAAACGCCGCGACCATAGCCAGTAATCCAAAGGCCAGCGCGCCAAACGCCTCGCCCGCCAGTACGCCGCGCGCGCCGTACCACTGCCCCCCCAGGTAAGCCGCCGGAATGGTTCCCAGCAATACGCGACCAAAGTTAAACCCTGTCGCCCAGTGGGGATGGCGCAAGTTATTGAAGCTGGCATTGGCCACAAACAGCGCGCCATTGAAAATAAACGCACCTGTCAGGAAATTGCAGTAGAACAGAATCAGGTCAGCCGCCTCGTCGGAAGCGGAGAATGCCGTCACAATCAGATCACCCAGCAGCCACATCAACCACCACACCAACAGCACATACACGGCGTTGAAAATCATGGCATCGCGCAGGGTGGAACGCACTCTGTCGTAAAGGCCAGCGCCGGCGTTCTGGCCAATGATAGGCCCTACCGCGCTGGACAGCGCGAAAATGGCGCAGAACGCTACCGGGGTGATGCGCCCCATAATCGCCGCGCCCGCGACCGCACTGTCACCAAACTGGGACATGGTGCGCAACACGAAGCTACCGCCTATCGGCGTCGCGAGGTTGGTCAGAATGGCCGGCGTGGCGATCTTCATGAGCGGCCCGAGGTCCTCAACAAACTCCTGCCAACTGATTTTTACCGGCAGTCGGTGCACGTGGTAAATCGCGTGCCAGGCCACCAGGAATACCACTAACCGCGCAACCACCGACGCCCAGGCGGCGCCCTCCAGACCCCAGCCAAAGGTAAAGATAAACAGGGGGTCCAACACCGCATTCACCAGTGACCCCGCCACCGTTGCCCACATGGAACGGCGCGCATCGCCCACGGCTCTCACACCCGCTGCGGCACTCATGCCCAGTACCAACACCGGCATATTTGGCAGCAGAATATTGGCGTAGCTCACCGCGTAATCGAGTGTGGATCCCCCGGCGCCCAGAAGTTGCAACAGTTCTCGCAGCCAGATCCAGCCCAGCAAGCTGATCACCACCGACGCCAGGAAACTGAACAATAAGCCACTGCTGCAGTAGCGACTGGCGAGATCGCGGCGCATCGCACCCTCGGACCGCGCCACCAGCGCACCGAGGGCGATCTGCAAGCCGATACTTACCGCCACCAGGAAGAATATCAGTGTCCCTGCATAGCCGACGGCCGCCGCAAGCTCGGTCTCGCCCAGCAAGGTCAGAAAGTACATATCGACCATGTCCACCCCGAACATGGTCAGCAGACCAGTCGCACTGGCAGCGGTCATCACCAGCACATGACGCATGGTGGATCCGCTGGTAAAGACGGCCTGCTTGTTGCTCATGGACTCCCGGATTCAGGCTGATTTAAGAGTTGGGCATAATACTGAGTCCGCTAGGACTTTGCGCGGTAAAGAAGTTACTATAGATAATCTTTTTCGTTTGAGGCCAAGGCCAACGCCATGAGCAACACCAACAACAAGCCCCCCCTGGACAAGATCAATGTTGCAGTGTTTGTCGGGCTCCCCCTGATCGCACTGTTAGCAGTTCCTGCATGGGGTATTTATCACGGCTACAGCCTGGCGCAGTGGCTGTGGGCACTGGCGTTCCTCTACCTGAACGGCATGTCCATCNCCGGTGGCTATCACCGCCTGTGGTCCCACAAGGCCTACGAAGCACACCCGGCTCTCAAGTGGTTCTACGCATTGTGGGGCGCTGGCGCACTGCAAAACAGCATCCTGATCTGGGCTTCCGATCACCGCCGTCACCACCGTCACGTGGATGACAATGAACAAGACCCCTACTCCGCAGGCCGCGGCTTGTGGTTCAGCCACATGGGCTGGATGCTGCGCGAGTACCGCACCAACGAGCAGGACTTCAGCAACGCCAAGGACCTGCAGCGCGATTCCGTGGTCATGTTCCAGCACAACCACTACGTGGCGCTCACTACCTTTATGAACGTGGGCTTGCCGCTGCTGCTGGGCCTATACCTTGGCGACGTCATCGGCACGCTGTTGCTGGTCGGCCTGTTCCGATTGATCGTCAACCACCACGTTACCTTCTTCATCAATTCGCTCGCGCACTTCTGGGGCACGCGCCCATATACCGAGACCAACAGCGCCCGCGACAATGGTTTCCTGGCGTTCCTCACCTACGGCGAGGGCTACCACAACTACCACCACATCTTCCAAACGGACTACCGCAATGGCATTCGCTGGTGGCAGTGGGATCCCACCAAGTGGCTGATTAACGGCTGCTCACGCGTGGGCCTGGCCAGCAAGCTGGTGCGCGTACCCGAGATTAAAATTCAGCGCGCCATGCTCGACACTCAGTTCAAGCGCGCCCGCGCCCAGTTAGACGAGACCGAGAGCTCTGACACGCTGCGAGACAAACTTGAGCGCGAGTACCAGCAATTCACTGAATCAGTGAACGAGTGGACAACCCTGCAAGCGCAGCGCTACGAAGCCAAGAAAGCCGAACTGGGTGGCGCCCTGGGCGAGAAGCGCGCCCGCCTGCAGCAGAAATGGGAAACAGCCACCTTGCGCACCAAGTTCAAGGAGCTGGAATACTCGCTGAAGATGCAGCGCAAGCGCATGGAGCTCCTCATGAAGGAAATTCAGCTACAGGCGCAGATGCAGCCCGCGTAAACCTCGCATAAATGCATCGAGGGGCCTTAAGGCCCCTTTTTTGTGTCTGCGTCCATGATCTGTCCTGCTTTATCTCGCGTATCGATAGCTCTGTGATACTTTAGACACCCAACCACTGATAACCGCGAGGATGCCTCCCATGACCACCGTATTCGACTTCACCGTGCAGAACGCCGCCGGCACCGACCGTCCACTCAATGAATTCGAGGGCCAGGTTCTGCTGATTGTGAACACGGCTTCCAAGTGCGGCTTCACGCCTCAGTTCGCGGGGCTTGAAGAGCTCTATGAAAAGTACAAAGACAAAGGCGTATCCGTTATCGGCTTCCCTTGTAACCAGTTCGGCAAGCAGGACCCTGGCAGCAACGATGAGATTCAGGAATTCTGCCAGCTCAACTATGGTGTTTCGTTTCCCATGATGGGCAAGATTGAAGTGAATGGCTCCGGGGCTGACCCGTTGTTCAAGCACCTCAAGGATGAAGCCCCCGGGTTGCTGACCAAGAATATCAAATGGAATTTCACCAAGTTCCTTGTAGACGCCGAAGGCAACGTTGTTAAGCGTTATGCGCCGACGACCAAGCCTGCTGATATTGAGAAAGATATCGACTCGCTGTTGGCCTGAGTATTTTTAGGGTCTTTCTGACTTTGCGGTTCGGGAGAGACTTAAGCTCTTCCGAAACCACTGCTGGCCATCCATGGGCGTGTCGGCCTGCGGCATCCTGCCTTCGGACGATTTCGGAAGAGCTTAAGTCTCTCCCGCACCTCCACACTTTTGCTCCGATCAAGCTTCTATCGGAGTGGCCCGCTCTTCACAGCTGCTCCGATCAGGGTGAATGAAGAAGCCCGGGATACATGCCCATTGCCCTTAACGGCAAATATCTCTCATTGCTTCGATATCTTTGAGCATCAAGTTGAGGCCGGAATCGAGCCACGGAGTTGGCGAGGGGATTTCGTCACTATCAGGCCACGCATAAGCTCAGCGGAGAGGGCGGAGAGCTTTCCGGGGTGAGTGTTTGAAGAGTGCTTGAGGATTGCGCAGCAATCCCACTCTGAGTTGCGCCCCGGCCGGAGCCATCGGAGCTGAGCTTGTGGTCGTGACGCAATCTCCTCGCCAGTTCCGTGGCGGATAGATTAGCCAAAACCAAAACAAGAAAGCCCGACACAAAGGCCGGGCTCTTTAAGGCCCTCACCGTAAGGCAAGGGCAGACGCGATATCGATTACTCGATGATCTTGGCTACAACACCAGCGCCAACAGTACGACCACCTTCACGGATCGCGAAGCGCAGGCCATCTTCCATCGCAATCGGAGCGATCAGAGTGGCAACCATCTGTACGTTGTCACCAGGCATTACCATCTCAACGCCTTCGGGCAGTTCACATGCACCAGTTACGTCAGTAGTACGGAAGTAGAACTGCGGACGGTAGCCCTTGAAGAAAGGAGTGTGACGACCGCCTTCTTCCTTGGACAGAATGTAAACCTCAGCTTCAAACTTGGTGTGAGGGTTTACAGAACCGGGCTTGGACAGCACCTGGCCACGCTCAACTTCGTCGCGCTTGGTGCCACGCAGCAGAATACCTACGTTCTCACCCGCACGACCTTCGTCCAGCAGCTTGCGGAACATCTCAACACCAGTACAGGTAGTGGTCTGAGTGTCCTTGATACCAACGATCTCGATCTCTTCACCAACCTTGATGATGCCACGCTCAACACGACCAGTTACTACAGTACCGCGACCGGAGATGGAGAATACGTCTTCAACCGGCATCAGGAAGGCACCGTCAACGGCACGCTCGGGCTCAGGGATGTAAGAATCCAGAGTCTCTAC
>NZ_LWEE01000050.1:0-244 GCF_001635445.1 Halioglobus sp. HI00S01 | reverse complement strand
GTTTTTTCTATCTTCTACTTCATTCTACTCTTTTACTATGACAGCAAGTTGGCTTGGATAGCAGCAGGTCTCGCGTTACTCACGATAGTAGCCACTTTGATTGTCAACTATATCAAGCTGGGTTACATGAGGAAGGAAACCAAACTGAGTAACGAACTGGCTGGTCTAGTCCTTCAGCTGCTCGAGAGCGTCTCGAAGTTGAGAAATACTGGAGC
The DNA here is from genome assembly GCF_001635445.1 of Halioglobus sp. HI00S01. Classification (NCBI taxonomy): domain Bacteria; kingdom Pseudomonadati; phylum Pseudomonadota; class Gammaproteobacteria; order Cellvibrionales; family Halieaceae; genus Halioglobus; species Halioglobus sp. HI00S01. The sequence continues at coordinate 29 of NZ_LWEE01000050.1, read as the reverse complement.
AGAGGCCAGAGCATTTTTTCAATGGAGCG
>NZ_LWEE01000049.1:0-217 GCF_001635445.1 Halioglobus sp. HI00S01 | reverse complement strand
TCTTCACCGACCGCCGTTTTGGCGTCTTTGCCACCGACGGCCAGTTTGATCTTGATCAGCTCGTGTTGGTCCAGGGCCCGCTCAACTTCCATCACCACGCCATCAGACAGGCCATTGCCGGCGACAGTCACCACGGGCTTGAGTTTGTGGCCGATGGCGCGCAGTTGTCTGATGTCCTGATTGCTTTTCTTGCTCATGGTGATTCCGCTGTACAATA
>NZ_LWEE01000048.1:0-237 GCF_001635445.1 Halioglobus sp. HI00S01 | reverse complement strand
CAGATGGCTTCATGCACCCTTATCACGACAACCTCTTTTGGTTCGGAGATGGAATAATCCGTAGAAATGATTGGATATATATCTACACCGGTGAAGGCACACATCAAAACTCAGAGATAGAAGGCACTACCAATAAACTGTTCTCACTCTATTGGGGTCGACAAAGCACCTGCTTCGCCAGCCCAGCGATAGCACCCATTCTTTTCCGAGTCGATGCGGTGGCAACTGTCACTCAGC
>NZ_LWEE01000047.1:0-219 GCF_001635445.1 Halioglobus sp. HI00S01 | reverse complement strand
AACGTCGACGTAAACATAAATATAGCATCCGTTCTGACAGCCATACACAGTCGCTATGCTGATTTTTTGCGCATAACTGTGAGCCGTAACATGCACGGTATTGCTAGCAATAATTCGTATGAATGTTTCTGTGCAACGACCCTGAGCAAATAATTTAGGAAACTCTTTGTTTAAATATCCTGCAGTGCGTTCTCGTCCGCCCATGTGTCCTGGTAGGTG
>NZ_LWEE01000046.1:0-221 GCF_001635445.1 Halioglobus sp. HI00S01 | reverse complement strand
GCGATAACAACCAGTGCAGTGCCGGTCATGCCGAGCAGGTCGGTGAGATCAAATTCCAAAATTCAGGCCCGTACAATGTTGGATTGAAGTTGTTATCCTACTAGAAACAAACCGTCGATGTGTCCATGGCTCGTTGATAGCCATTGTGTAGGGCGCGACACTGGCGCAACTATTCGCTACAGCATTACAAGGTAATTCATGTCTATTCGTATTCTCGCCCC
>NZ_LWEE01000045.1:0-215 GCF_001635445.1 Halioglobus sp. HI00S01 | reverse complement strand
TGGAAACCTTCTATGATCCGGACAAACGGTTTACCGGCTCCCGCAATACGACGGTAATGGTGAAGCATCTCTAAACAGGGCGGGATGAATGTTTAATGAACCGGCAAGGATTAGTCGATGATGACCTTCTTCAAAATTTACACGTTCGTGTTCGCGGGCCTGCTCTTGCTGTCGCTGGCGACAAAGATTCTGATGAAACTCCGGGGTAGCTACGA
>NZ_LWEE01000044.1:0-66980 GCF_001635445.1 Halioglobus sp. HI00S01 | reverse complement strand
CTCCATCGCGCCCTCCACGGCTGTAAGTGCATATCCCGTGGATGCCAGGTGGCCATATTAGCGCGATCTATAGATTGGCCTTGTTAGGTCGACGCACAACCCGCGACCAAAACAGCAGTCATGATAGCCAGAAGCCATTTACAAAAGATTGTTTTCATCAGCCTGCCTCTTCACCTACGAATAGACAGGTAATGGGCAAATAACTTGCCCAGTATGGACCGGCCCAGTAGCAGCAGGCCTTGAGCACTAAACCAGGGTTAGCTGCAAAACGTTGATAGGCAAATCACGTTTTATTTGGCGAGACATATCTAAAAAAAGGGGGCCCGGAGGGCCCCTTTATCCTGATGCAGATGATCAACCGAAGGGATGACACAGCACGATCGTCTCAACGCGATCCGGGCCGGTGGAGATGATGTCGATAGGTGCACCGACAACCTCTTCGATTTTCTTGATGTAATCGCGGGCCGCCTGGGGCAGCGCATCGAGCGACTGGGCACCGAGGGTAGAATCGCTCCAGCCGGGGACTTCTTCGTACACCGGGTGCAGGCCTTCGTAGTCGTCGGAATCCACCGGGTTCGGTACAGCGTTGCCATCGGCATCGGCGTAGCCCACACAAATCTGGATGGACTCCAGACCGTCGAGCACGTCGAGCTTGGTCAGGCACAGGCCACTTACTGAGTTGATGTTAACGGCGTTGCGCAGGGCCACGGCGTCGAACCAGCCGCAGCGGCGCGGACGCCCGGTGGTGGCACCAAACTCGTGGCCCTTCTCGGCCAGGTGGGCACCGGTTTCATCAAACAGTTCGGTGGGGAATGGGCCGGAGCCGACACGGGTGGTGTAGGCCTTGGTAATACCCAGCACATAATCCAGGTACAGCGGGCCAAAACCGGAGCCGGTGGCGGTGCCGCCGGCGGTGGTATTGGAGCTAGTCACGTAGGGGTAGGTGCCGTGGTCGATATCCAGCAGCGAACCCTGGGCGCCTTCGAACATGATCTTGGCGTTGGTCTGGCGGCACTCGTGCAGCATGGCGGTAACGTCAGCGATCAGCGGCTTGAGCTCCTCGCCCATGGCCAGCGTTTCTTCCAGCACCTTGCCATAATCCAGTGGCTCTACATGGTAGTAATGCTCCAGGGCGAAGTTGTGGTACTCCATGACTTCCTTGAGCTTGCGGGCAAAGCGGTCCTTGTCCTGGAGATCGCCCAGACGCAGGCCACGACGGGCGACTTTGTCTTCGTAAGCGGGGCCGATGCCACGGCCGGTGGTGCCGATTTTCTCATTGCCGCGCTTCGCCTCACGGGCCTGATCCAGGGCCACGTGGTAGGGCAGGATGAGCGGACAGGCCGGAGATATCTTCAGGCGTTCACGCACAGGGACACCGGCCTCTTCCAGGCCGTTCATTTCCTTGAGCAGCGCGTCGGGGGCCAGCACCACGCCATTGCCGATCAGGCACTGTACGTTCTCGCGTAAAATGCCGGATGGGATCAGGTGGAGAACGGTTTTCTCGCCGTCGATGACCAGCGTATGGCCCGCATTGTGGCCACCCTGGAAGCGCACTACAGCGCTAGCCTGGTCGGTGAGAAGATCGACGATTTTACCTTTGCCCTCGTCGCCCCACTGGGTGCCGAGAACTACTACGTTTTTGCTCATGGTGTTGCTTTCTCCGCCGTCATTCCGGCGAAGGCCGGAATCCAGTGAGGGTTGGGTTTGCCACTCACGGTTTCTGGATTCCCGCTTTCGCGGGAATGACGATTACTTTAGTGAACTATAAATTCTGAACCATCCAACCTTCGTCGGAACCCACCAGCTCCCGGTCACAGCGGGCATCTAACGCGCCGCCCAGGGTGTTGATCACAATCTCGCCGTCCGCGCGCAGTGCCTCTACTTTCGCCAGCAGCTCTGGGTCGTCGCTGTCGGGCATGCTGATCGCGCCCTGGGCTGCCTTAGCAACCGGGGACAGCGCCATCAGCGCCTTCAAATCGGTGGCAAAGCCGGTGGCAGGACGGGCCCGGCCAAAGACTTCACCTACATCATTGTAGCGCCCACCGTTGGCCAGCGCCTGGCCGTGGCCGGGCACATAGGCGGCAAATACAATGCCGGTGTGATAGTGATAGCCGCGCAGCTCTGCGAGGTCAAAGTAAATGTTAATGTCCGGGCGCTGGCGGCGGATATCGGTGGCCACGTCTGCCAGGGCTTCTACCGCGGCCAGGGCCTCGGGAGCGCGCTCGGCGAACAGCTCGCGGGCGTCGGCCAGTACGCTGTCGTCGCCGTGTAAATCCACTAGTCCGACAATGAGCTCAGCCGTGGCCTCGGGGATATCGGCCTTGGCCAGCGCTTCGGTGAGGTCAGGGACAGATTTACGCTGCAAGCAATCGAAGATAGTGGCCTCGAGCTCGGCGTCCAGGCCGGCGCTAGAGAGCACTGCCTCGTAAATGCCCACGTGGCCGAGGTCCAGGGTAATGGTGTTTTCAAGCTGGGCCGCGTCGAGGGTGGCCAGCATCAGGCGAATCACCTCCACATCGGCGGCCAGGCTGTCGTCTCCGTAAAGCTCGGCGCCCAACTGGATGGGCGAACGCGAGGCCATGAGCGACTTGGGCCGGGTGTGCAGGGTGGAGCCGGCATAGCACAGGCGAGACACCCCTTCCGGGGCCAGGCTGTGGGCGTCGATACGCGCCACCTGGGGGGTGATATCCGCGCGCACGCCCATGGTGCGGCCGGAGAGCTGGTCGGTGAGCTTGAAGGTGAGCAGGTCGAGGTCCTGCCCCAGGCCAATCAGCAGGGAATCGGTGAATTCCACCAGCGGCGGAATCACCAGTTCGTAGCCCCAGGCCCGGAATAAATCGAGCAGGCGGCGGCGCAGGCGCTCTACCGTGGCTGCCTGTGCGGGAAGCACTTCCTCTATGCCGTCTGGCAATTGCCAGCGATCAACCGATGTCATCTGGAATCCTACCTGGAACCCTAGTTAAAAACGTAAAGCAAAAACACCCCCAGCAGCATGCTGCCGAGGCCGATGTTGCGAATCACGCGGTCTTCCATCTGCGCCACGAGCGCCAGCATGTTGCGCCAGCGATTAGGGCTGATGAAGGGCATCGCGCCCTCAATAATAAATACCAGTGCCAGGGCCACCGGGAGAACCTGCCAGAAGTCCACTTTTCCCCCTCAAAAACGGCCAGACACAAAAAAACCGTGGCTTCATCGCTTGTGGCTCAAACGACAAATCCCACGGCTGTGGGATGCTACCACAGAATGGTGTCTGGAAGGGAATGGATTATGCTGTGAAAAAGGCGCGAAGTTGGGGGAGGACGATCACAGCGATAGTGAGACCCTGCGCCCATATGACGAGGCGAAACTTGGCATCAACCGGTGCTTTGAACGCCTCCAGGCGCGCATCCAGCATCCAGATATTCTCTTGTCACCAAATCTTTCATATTGATCTTGAATGCCTCAGCAAGCATTTCACCCTGAGCTTCAGCCTGTTTACGGCTAAACCCGGCCTCCTGTAGGTGGCGGGCAGAGTTCAGTGTATCAAATGTCGTTGTGGCCATGGAAAACCCCCGGGTCGTACAGAGTAGTCCAATTCCCGCTCACGATGGAACATCAGAATGGACCACTCTGTGCAAGGATCATTTCCCGCCTGAAGAATCCTTCAAGTAGCGGAAGAACTCGCTATCGGGCTGCACAAGCAGCACGTCGCCCTGGCCCTGGAAGGATTCCTGGTAGGCCTTGAGGCTGCGAGTGAAGGAGTAGAACTCCGGGTCCTGGTTAAAGGATTCGGCGTAGATACGCGTGGCCTCGGCATCACCGTTACCGCGAATCTGCTCAGCATCGCGGTAGGCGTTCGCCGCGATAACGGTGACCTCGCGGTCGGCCGCTGCGCGAATACCCTCGGCCAGTTCCTGACCCTGGGCGCGGTGCTCACGGGCCTCCTTCTCACGCTCGGCATTCATCCTTCGGTATACGGAATCGGATACGTCGCGAGGCAGGTCGATCTGCTTCACGCGCACGTCAACCAGTTCAACACCGAGTTCGGTTTTCACCACGTCGCGCAGGTCGTTGGCCAGGTCTTCCATGAGCTCGTCGCGCTCACCGGAAACCACTTCCTGAATGGTGCGCACAGCCACCTGGTTACGCAGGCCGTCGTTAATACGCTGCGCCAGCAGGCCCATGGCCCGGGCTTCTTCACCGTTGGTGGCGGTGTAGAACTTGGCGGTGTCAGACACGCGGAACTTGGCGTAGGAATCCACGATCAGGGCTTTTTTCTCCTGGGTGAAGAATGGCTCTGGCTGGGAATCCACTGTGAGCACGCGGCCATCAAACTTGCGCACGTTGTTCACGAACGGCACTTTGAAGTGCAGACCGGGTTGAATATCCGGGTTGACCACCTCACCGAACTTGAGCAGTACGCCGCGCTCGGTTTCCTTGATTACGTAAACGGATTTGCTGCCCACGAAGATCACCAGGGCAAACAGAATCATAAAGATCATATTGCGATTAGACATGATTAGCGCCCTCCCCGACGGCTGGAACTTCCGGCGGCGGCCGCATCGCGACGCAGCTGCTCGGTCACCTGGTTAGTGAGCTCACGCAGAGTGGCGGAATCAATGGTGGCCCCACCGGCGCTGCGGCTCTGCTCGGCAAGCTTGTCCAGCGGCAGGTACATCATATTGTTGCCACCTTCGACATCGACCATGACCTTGCTGGTATTGGTGTAAACGCCCTGTACCGCATCGAGGTACAGGCGCTCGCGGGTTACCTCTGGCGCTTTCTGGTATTCCGTCAGAAGCTTGTTAAAGCGGTCTGCCTCACCTTCTGCGTTGGCGATAACCTGCTCCTTGTAAGCGCTGGCTTCTTCCACCTGGCGCTGGGCCTGACCGCGGGCCTCAGGGACCACCGCGTTGGCGTAGGCCTGGGCTTCGTTCTTCACGCGCTCCTCATCCTCACGGGCCTTGATCACGTCGTTAAACGCGGCCTCAACCTGGCTTGGGGGCTTGGAATCGTCAACGTTCACGGTGGATACCAGGATGCCTGTTTCATACAGGTTCAGGTATTCCTGCAGGCGCTGCTTCACATCGATACCGATCTTGGCACGGCCCTCGGTGAGCACCAGGTCCATGCTGGTGCCGCCCACGACATGACGCAGGGCACTTTGCGCGGCGTGCTGCAGCGAGCGCTCCGGATCGCGCACTTTCAGCACGAAGCTGGTGGGATCGTCGATCACGTACTGCAAGGAGAGCTTCACCTCGACAATGTTCTCGTCCTGGGTGAGCATGGTCTCGCTGAGCGTAGAGGCGCGAACCTTGGTGGTGTTGATTTTGATCACTTCGTCGATACCCGGCGGGTTCCAACGCAGGCCTGGCTGGCGGGTGTCGTGATACTCACCAAAGCGCAGCACCACGGCACGCTCCTGCTGGTCGACCTGGTAGAAGCCCAGCAGGCCCCATAGCAGCAGGCCTACCACAGCCACAATCACCATGGCCGCCCAGGGGAAACCCCCGCTGCCACCGCCGCGCGACGATGAACCGCCACCGAACATGCCGCCCAGTTTTTCCTGCAGCTTCTTAAGCGCTTCATCAAGATCCGGCGGCCCCTGGTTCCCACCACCCCATGGGTCGTTAGGTCCCTTGTTGTTACCGCCACCCGGTTCATTCCAGGCCATGTTGCAACTCCTTAATCCAAAGTCGAATGAGTCTACCAAATTTTAAAACCCTGGGGTCAGGTCTCTGATTTCTCAGACAACCCTGGGGTCAGGTCTTAAATGTCTGAGAAATTCAAGACCTGACCCCAGGGTTGTCTGAAGCCCAGGCGTTAGAACATAGGCTCGGGGCCTTTCTTCATTAAACGGTTCCAATCGGCGCGGGGCAGGCGTACTTGCAAGTGGGCGGTGCCATCGTCTGCATAGTTCTCTGACTCCACAGCGCCTAGCGCATAAAAAGCGGCGCGTAATTGGCCCTGATCGGGGGCCAGTTCCAGTTCTTCGTTGACCATATCTTGTCCCACCAGCTCGCTGACGGCCTGCAGGAGCAACTCCACGCCATCGCCGGTGGCGGCGCTTAACCATACTCGCTCGGGTTTACCTTCGGCATTACGATCTATACGTGGCTGCTGCTCGAGTAGATCCAGTTTGTTAAACACCTCCAGGCGCGGAATTTCGTCGGCGCCAATCTCATGAAGGACGTCCTGCACCTGGTAAATATTGTCTTCACGCTCGTCGCTGGCTGCATCGATCACATGTAGCAGCAGGTCAGCATTGAGAGTTTCTTCCAGTGTGGCTTTGAACGCCTCTACCAGCTTGTGGGGCAGATGGGCGATAAAGCCCACGGTATCGGCAAACACAACCGGGCCCACATTCTCAAGCTCCAGGCGACGCAGGGTGGGATCCAGGGTGGCGAAGAGCTGGTCGGCGGCGTACACACCGCTCTGTGTAATGTAGTTAAACAGTGTCGATTTGCCGGCGTTGGTATAGCCGACCAGTGACACGGTGGGGATTTCCTGGCGCTTGCGCGAGCGGCGACCCTGGTCGCGTTGCTTGCGCACTTTTTCGAGACGCGCGGTAATCGACTTGATACGCACCCGCAGCAGGCGTCGGTCGGTTTCGAGCTGGGTTTCACCCGGGCCGCGCAGGCCAATACCGCCCTTTTGGCGCTCGAGGTGGGTCCAGCCGCGGACAAGGCGCGTGCTCATATGCTGTAACTGGGCGAGCTCCACCTGCAATTTACCCTCGTGGGTGCGAGCGCGTTGGGCAAAAATATCGAGAATGAGACCGGTGCGGTCGAGCACCCGGCACTTGAGCTCCTGCTCGAGATTGCGTTCCTGGCTGGGGCTGAGGCTGTGGTTAAACATCACCACCTCGGCCTCGTGCAGGGCGACTTCGTCACGAATTTCTTCCAGCTTGCCGGCGCCGACAAAGGTGCCGGGATGGGGGGCACTGCGCGAGCCCATGATATAGGCAGCAGGGTCCCCTCCTGCGGAGAGCACGAGTTCTTCAAATTCGCGGGGGTCTTCCCGCTCGGATTCGCTGTCGAGGTTGAGGTGAACGAGCACAGCGCGCTCCCCGGACTCGGGTCGATCAAAAAACAAATTTACCTCGGGAGTCTTTCCCGCAGCGGAGAATCGGGGGGCGGCTGCGCTGACAACCGCGGCCGGCGTTCTTAGCTGTCACCGCCCTCTTCCGGCGGATGCTGCATGGGCAGGCGCACCACACGACTGGGAACAACGGTAGAAATCGCATGCTTGTAAACCATCTGACTGACGGTGTTCTTCAGCAGCACGACAAACTGGTCGAAGGACTCAATCTGGCCCTGCAACTTAATGCCATTCACCAGGTAAATGGATACAGGTACACGTTCCTTACGCAGAATATTCAGGTAAGGGTCTTGTAGGGTATGCCCTTTTGACATGGGATCTCTCCTAGTAGGCTCAACTCGAGCCGAAAAAAATTAAAAACTGGCCTTCTGCCCGCGCTGGTGTCGTACTCGCGTACCCCTTGACGTCCAGCGAGGGGGGCGGGCCCTCGTTACCGCTGAGCACATTATAGTGCATCCGCAGATTTCTACATGGGGTCGATGTTCAAATAGTTCAAGGTCGCCTCCACAGTAGTGAGACCAGAGACGTCGGGCGATGGTTCCTCGGGAGATACAAATTCCTTCAGGTTCCCGTCTGCATCGGTATATATCCATGCAAGATCTGGCCATTTGCGCAGCCACGTGAGCTGGCGCTTGGCCAATTGGCGTGTCGCGGCGATGCCTTTTTTTACCGCCTCTTCCAGATTGGTTTGCCCTTCGAGATGCTCCCACAGCTGGCGATACCCCACGGCCCTCACCGCTGGCAAATCGGATGTAAGATCACCCCGCTCCTGGAGTGCTTTGACTTCGTCCAGAAAGCCCGCCTGCATCATCAGCTCATAGCGCAGCGCGATCCGCTGGTGGAGCACAGCGCGGTCTGTGGGGCAGATGGCCAGCTGCTTAATGTAGTAGGTGTCGGCCGGCACTAGCGCACTATTTTGGTGCAATTCATGCCACTCTGACATGGGCTTTCCGGTGGCGCGGTACACCTCGAGCGCCCGCGCCAGACGCTGGGAATGATTGGGGTGGATGCGTGCCGCAGCGGCTGGGTCGACCTTGGCTAGCTCGGCGTGAATATGGGGCCAGCCATGCTCTGTCGCCTCTGCCTCAATGCTTGCGCGAATGGCTGGGTCTGCGGGCGGCATGTCCGCCATGGGCTCGAGAAACGCTTTGAAGTACAGCATCGTACCGCCGACCAGCAGCGGAATTTTCCCGCGGCTGGTGATCTCCACGGCCAGGCGGTTGGCATCGTCCGCAAAGTCTGCTGCGGAGTACGGGTCAGCCGGGTCGCGGATATCCACGAGATGATGCGGATAATCCGGCTTGGCACTGCCGATGTCTAACCCACGGTACACGAGCGCGGAGTCAACACTGACCAACTCACAGTTGAGCTGCTCGCAGAGCGCGATGGCTAGATCTGTCTTCCCCGAGGCCGTCGGCCCCATCAGGCAGATCAGCGGCGGCTTGCTCACGCGCCTACAACCTTGGGATCAGGTCTTAAATTTCTCAGACACGAGAGGCCTGACCATGCTTGTCTGAGAAATTTAAGACCTGACCCCATGGTGTTAGCGGCCGCGGAGGAAGAGCTTGTCGAGTTCATCGAGGCCCAGTTGGGTCCAGGTGGGGCGGCCGTGGTTGCACTGGCCTGAGCGCTCGGTCTCTTCCATGTCGCGCAGCAGGGCATTCATCTCAGGCACGGTTAGGCGGCGGTTGGCGCGCACCGAGCCGTGACAGGCCATGGTGGACAGAATTTCATCCATGTGGGCCTCGATGCGCTCAGAGCTGCCAAACTCGATGAGGTCAGCGAGCACATCCCGGAGCAGCTGCTCAACATCGGAATCACGCAGGCTTACGGGGATTTCACGAATCACCAGTGCCTCTTCACCGGCCACATCCACAGCCATGCCAAGGCGCTGAAACAGCTCGCCATTTTCTGCCGCTATTGCGACTTCGCGCTGGCTCACCGCTATCGATTGCGGCACCAGCATGGGCTGGCTGCGAATGCCTTCCGCGTCGCGGGCGGTTTTCAGGCGCTCATAGGTAATACGTTCGTGGGCGGCATGCATGTCCACCAGCACCAGGCCGGCGGCGTTTTCGGCCAGAATGTATATACCCTTTAGCTGGGCCAGCGCATAGCCTAGCGGCGGAGCATCTTCCTCGCGCTCCTGCTCGGGCAGGGGTGGATGCACTTGTTGGTAGGCCACCATCTGCGCCTGGCCAGCTGCGCCGACGCCCGACCCTCCAAAAAAGCCTGAGCCCATAGGGCGCGGTTCATTGACCGGCGGCGCATTGAGAGGCGCGCGCTCGCTGCCCCAGGTCAGTGCTGACTGAGTGGTGATTTCGCCGGTTTCGGTATTGATGGCCATGCCGTCGCCGGTGGACACAGTATTTTCCGGCAGTTGATCGGCCGGGCGCACATCGGCCAGAGCCCGATGCAGGCTGGAAAAGATGAAGTTGTGGACACTGCGACCATCCCGGAAACGCACCTCGTGCTTGGTGGGATGTACGTTGACGTCCACCAGGGCCGGGTCAAGTTCCAGATAGAGTACAAACGCCGGGTGGCGACCGTGGTAGAGAACGTCGCGATAGGCCTGCTTCACGGCGTGAGCGATGAGCTTGTCACGAATCACCCGGCCGTTAACGAAGAAATACTGCAGATCCGCCTGGCTCCGTGAGAAGGTCGGCAAGCCTACCCAGCCCCACAAACGGAGCCCGGGCACCTCGTTCTCCACGTAAATGGCCTGCTCCATGAACGCAGGCCCGCACACGGTGGCCACCCGCCGCTGCTGTTCCGCCTGGCTGGTGCCAGATTTGAGCTGGTGAATGGTTCGGCCGTTGTGACGCAGGCTGAACGCCACATCAAAGCGCGACAGCGCCAGGCGCTTAACCACTTCTTCGAGGTGGTTGAACTCTGTTTTCTCAGTACGTAGAAACTTGCGCCGCGCGGGCGTATTGAAAAACAGGTCGCGCACTTCCACGGTGGTGCCCTGCGGATGCGGCGCTGGCTTAACAACCACGTCCATGTCGCGCCCCTCACAGGAGGCGCTGTTGCCGCCACTACCTTCTTCATCGGCATTGCTGGTCAGGGTAAGCCTCGACACCGAGCCAATACTGGCCAGCGCCTCGCCGCGAAAGCCCAGGCTGCCTACGGCTTCCAAATCTTCCAGGGACACAATCTTACTGGTGGCATGGCGAGCCATGGCCAGCGGGAGATCGTCCGGCGGCATACCGCTGCCATTATCGCGGATGCGGATGAGTTTCACGCCGCCGCCTTCAACATCGACGTCGACCCGGGTAGCGCCGGCGTCCAAGCTATTCTCCAACACCTCTTTAACCACCGAGGCCGGCCGCTCAACCACTTCACCAGCGGCAATCTGGTTGGCTAGACGGGTCGATAAGCGATGGATCTTGGACATGGAATGACAATATGCAGGGCAAAAGATGATGGTACTGGATTCCCGCGCCACGCAACACCTCGGCTTCCGACAACCCTGGGGTCAGATCTTATTTTTCTCAGACAAATGAGGTCTGACCCCGGAGTTGTCTGAGAAAAATAAGACCTGACCCCAGGGTTATGTGGCGGGGATGGTGAGTTTTTGGCCGACCACGATTTTAGAGCCGTCAATGCCGTTGGCGCTTTTCAAGGAAGCCAGGGAGACGTTGAAGCGCTGGGCAATGCCGGACAGGGTATCGCCGCGGGCAATGGTATATTCAGAGCCGCCCTGGGCCTTGTTGTAGGCGATCAGGGTGCCTGAGGGCGGATGCGCGATCAGGTAGTTCTTGATACCGGCGTGAATGGCGCGGGCCATTTTCTTCTGGTAGCTCGGGGTGGAGAGTTTCTTGGCCTCGCCCGGGTTCGAGATGAAGCCGGTTTCCACAAGGATGGAGGGAATATCCGGTGATTTCAGCACCGCGAAGCCGGCCTGTTCCACGTTTTTCTTGTGTAGCCGGGCGACGCCGCCCATGTGCCCCAAGACCTGAGAACCCACCTGCAGGCTGGCGTCCAGAGTTGAAGTCATGGAAAGGTCGGCCAATACGCCCGCGAGCATGTCGTCTTTATCTGACAAGCTGACGCCGCCGACGAGGTCAGCCGCGTTTTCGCGCTGGGCCAGGTAGCGGGCGGCTGTACTGGTAGCACCGCGGGTGGACAGCGCGTACACCGAGGCGCCATTGGCCTCTTTGCGCGTGAAGGCATCGGCGTGGATGGACACGAACAGATCAGCCTTGCGTTTGCGGGCGAGATCGCGACGGCCCTTGAGGCTGATGTAGTAGTCGCCACTGCGGATCAGCGTGGGCGTGAAGCCACTATCGGCTTTGAACAGGCGGTGTATTTCTTTGGAGATCGCCAGCACCACGTCTTTTTCGCGGCGCTTGCCGGGGCCTAGTGCGCCGGGATCTTCCCCACCGTGGCCCGCGTCGATGGCGATGATAATGTCGCGCTTGCCCGCCGCCGTGGCGGATTTTTTCACCACGGGTTTGCTGACCTGTGTGCCTTTATCGTAGAGATCGAGGACGAGGCGGTCGCCGGCCTGGTCATTGGCTTTAAGCGCAAAGCTGCGGGGATCTACTGCAGCGCTGATATCGAGCACGACGCGCAGGTCGTCGCCGTCACGCACGCCGGAGCGCACCTGGCGGATGGGTGTGTTATCGAGCTTGAGGTCGGAGAAATCGGTGCGCAGGCGAGTGTCTTCCACATCCAGCACAATACGCGAGGGGTTACTCAGCACCATGAGCTTGTGATCGGCCGGGCCGGTTAGGTCGAATACCACACGGGTATGATCTGGCGCGCGCCACAGGCGCACGTCCTTGACGTCAGCCGCACTTGCCGTCGATACCGCAAGCGTTGCCGCTACCAGAAAACTTAGGGTCGCCCCGATCCACGCCCTGTCCATGTCACTCCCGCACCTTGAGGTACTTGTTATGTCCCGTGGCTCAAAGAGCCAGACGCAGTCTTTCCAACACCCTGTTGCCCTGATCGGTATTGGAGTGCACCTGCAGTTGCCTGCCGGCACCGTCACGGTCTATGTTAATCACTAAATCTGCCGGGGGCAAAACACCTGCGCCGCGCTCTGGCCATTCCACCAGGCAAATGCTGTCGCGGGTGAAGTAATCACGAATCCCCATAAACTCGAGCTCTTCGGGATCCCCCAGACGATATAGATCGAAGTGGTAGAGATTTAGTTCCCCGAAATTGTAAGGTTCGACGATCGTGTAGGTGGGGCTCTTTACCGCGCCCTTGTGGCCGTGCGCCTGCACGATGCCGCGGCTGAGGGTGGTTTTGCCCATACCCAGATCACCCACCAGGTGTACGACGGTGCCGGGCTCGATCGCGCGCGCCAGCAGCTTGCCGCACTGCACCATGGCGTCTTCATCGGGGGCTTCAAGCTGCAGATAAGGCTCACTCACTCGAGCAATTCCCGCAGCCAGGGCATGAGGTCAGAAGCGAGTAAGCCGTGCATGCCGTCCTCGGCAGCCAGATCCGCTGCGGCGCCATGCAGGCACACACCGAGGGCCGCAGCTTCATCAAATTCCAAACCCTGGGCAACGAACGAGCCGATGACGCCACTGAGCACATCACCCATACCACCACTGGCCATGCCAGGGTTACCGTAATCTGACAGCATGATGGGACCCGTGCCGGTAATCAGGGTGCCGTTACCTTTAAGCACAACCACGCCGCCCAGCTTTTCCTGCAAGGCGCGGGCGGAGGCAAATCTATCGTGCTGCACTTCGGCATTGGCGCAGTCCAAAAGCCGCGCAGCCTCCCCGGGGTGCGGGGTGAGGATATGGTCGGTGCCGATTAATGTGAGCTCACCGGCAGCGAGTAAATTCAGTACATCGGCATCGAGCACCAGCGGCTTGCCACTGGCGAGCGCCGCCTGGGCGAGAATCCGGGACCAGTCCGATTGACCCAAGCCTGGGCCCACCACAATCACGTCAGCGGCGGCGAGCATGGGCGCCAGATTATCGCCCGACTCCACTCCTATGGGCATTACTTCGGGCGCGCGCGCCACCAGAGCAGACACGTGCTCTGGCCGAGTTGCCACCTGCACCAACCCAGCCCCGCAGCGCAGTGCGGCCTCTGCAGCCAGTGCTGCAGCGCCAGCCATGCCGTAGTCACCGCCCACGACCAACACCGTGCCGTACATGCCCTTATGGGCATTGGCCGGCCGGTGCGGCAAAGTCTCCAGCAGTTCTGCAACGTCGAGGCCGAACACGCCGGCATCCACCTGCAGATAGATCTCAGGGGGCACCATCAGGTCGTCAAACTGTAGCTCACCGACATAGTCAGGCGCCGCGGCGGTGAACAGGCCGCGTTTCATGCCAATGAATGTCACCGTGAGATCCGCCACTACCGCACAGCCCAGCACGCGGCCGGTATCAGCGCAGAGCCCTGAGGGGATATCGACGGCCACTACGGGGACGCCCACCGCGTTCACTGTTTCGATTGCCTCGACATAGGGGCCACGCACATCGCCTCCGAGGCCGGTGCCCAGCATGGCGTCTACGACAATGCCCAATGGGATGAGCTGGGTATCCTCAAAGGGCTGAATATCCACGCCATTGGCCTCGGCCTGCTGGCGCGCCAGTAATGCATCACCACTGATTTTGGCAGCGTCACCCAATTGATAGACGACGACAGGAATACCTCGCTTGAGGGCTAGATCAGCAATCAGGAAACCGTCGCCGCCGTTGTTCCCCGTGCCGCACAGCACCTGTACCTGTTCCGGCTCTGGCCAGAGGTCGAGCATGGCATCAAACGTGGCATGGGCCGCCCGCGACATCAGTGTAATGCCGGGAACGCGATGGCCATCTATCGCACTGCGGTCGAGGGCGCGAGTTTGCTCGGCGGTGTAGAGCCTGTCGGCGTAGCTTAAATCCAACGGTGTTGTCCTCACTGAGTTGTGGGAGAATTATACCCACATGTCTGATCAGCCTTCACAACTTCTCGCCGATATCCGCGCCCACGCGGCGCAACTGGGTTTCCAGCAATTGGGCGTGACAGACGTGAATCTGGCGGAGCACGAAGCCTATCTGCAAAAGTGGCTCGATGCCGGGTACCACGGCAGCATGGATTATATGGCCAAGCACGGCACGAAACGTTCACGGCCCGACGAATTGGTGCCCGGCACCTGCCGGGTGCTGTCGCTGCGCATGGATTACCACGTACCGGAGGCCGGCGCCGAAGACGTGCTGGCCAGTAGCGAAAAGGCCTATATATCCCGCTATACGCTAGGGCGTGATTATCACAAGTTGATTCGCAAGCGTCTGTCGCAGCTGGCGAAATATATCCAGGAGAAAGCGGGTGGCGGCCACTACCGCGCGTTTGTAGACAGCGCCCCGGTGCTGGAGCGGGCCATCGCCGAGCAGGCGGGGCTGGGATGGATTGCCAAAAACACGATGCTGATCAATTCCGACGCTGGCTCCTGGTTCTTCCTCGGTGAGATATACACCGATCTGCCATTGCCGGCCGACCCGCCGCAACCCAGCAAACACTGCGGCACTTGTACAGCGTGCCTGGAAGCCTGTCCCACGGACGCCTTCGTGGGCCCCTTCGAGCTCGACGCCCGCAAGTGTATTTCCTATCTCACCATTGAACACCACGGCTCGATTGACGAAGCGCTGCGGCCGCTCATGGGCAACCGCGTGTTCGGCTGTGACGACTGCCAGTTGGTGTGCCCTTGGAACAAATTCGCTCAACCCACAGACAAGGACGATTTCAAACCGCGCCACGGTCTGGAATCAGCCGACCTGGTGACGTTGTTCGAATGGGATGAAGAGACGTTCCTCACTCGCACCGAAGGCTCGGCGATCCGCCGAATCGGCTACGAGCGCTGGCTGCGCAACCTGGCCATTGGCCTGGGCAACGGCCCTGCCAGCCCAGCCGCCATCAGCGCCCTGAAACACCGCAGCGACCACCCCTCCCCCCTCGTCCGCGAGCACATCGCCTGGGCCCTCAAAACCCTGGGGTCAGGTCTCTAACTTCTCAGACAACCCTGGGGTCAGGTCTTATTTTTCTCAGACAAGCCTGAGGCCGGGTCTGGAGCATCTTGATGAAATTTGGCTGGATGTGACGTGGCGCGAGCATCTCACGTCAGGCTAGGGTATATGAAAAACTAGGCTAAACGCTTATGGCCAGACCGCTTAGAATCGAATTTCCCGGTGCGCTCTATCACGTCACCTCCCGCGGTGACCGCAAGCAGTCAATCTTCGAGGACGATCGCGACCGACATATTTTCCTCAACACGCTGGGAGATGCCGCTGACACCTACCAATGGCAAGTGTTCGCCTATTGTTTGATGGGTAACCACTACCATTTGCTGGTCAGGACGCCTGACGCAAACTTGTCGCGCGGGATGCGGCATCTCAATGGCGTATTTACCCAAGCTACCAACAGACGCCACGAGCGGGTTGGGCATGTGTTTCAAGGGCGGTACAAATCGATTCTCGTCGACGGTCAGGCTTACCTACTGGAAGTCGCGCGATACATCCTGCTCAACCCTGTGCGAGCGGGGCTGATTGCGCACCCGGCGCGGTGGTCATGGAGCAGCTATCAGGCCACGTTTGGCACGGCGCCCGCACCCCACTGGCTGCACCAGGAGGCGCTGCTAGGCAGGTTCGAAGGAAACAACAGTGCGTTTGAACAGTTCGTGCTCCGCGGAATCGAGCACCCTATCTGGGACAAGCTGAACCAACAGATTTACCTAGGGGATGACGCATTTATTGCCCAGATGCAACGCTGTGCCCCACACCATGAAGCCAGTGTGCCCAAGGTGCAGTGTCGCCCCCCGGCACCAACAATACCCAAGGTAGAAAGAAATACATCCGGCAGGAATGACGCTATTCGAAAGGCACACGCGTCAGGCGCGTACACTTATCGGCAACTTGCCGCACGCTTTGGGCTACACCCATCAACCATTGGGTACATCGTGACGCGCAAAACGTCACCGAATCATACAAATCAGACCTGAACCCAGGGTTGTCTGAGAAATTAGAGACCGGACCCCGAGGTGGTGAGCTGCAGGAAGTGCTCGCGGTAGTAGCGCATTTCGTCGATTGACTCGCGAATGTCATCTAGCGCCAGGTGGGTGGCGGTTTTGCGAAAGCCGCCTTCCAGATCCGGGCGCCAGCGCTGCATGAGAATTTTCAGCGTGCTCACATCTAGGTTGCGGTAATGGAAGTAGGCTTCCAGACGCGGCATATGGCGCGCCATAAAGCGGCGATCCTGGCAGATGGTGTTGCCGCACATGGGGGACGCATTCTCAGGCACCCATTCCTGCAGGAAGGCGATGGTTTCATCCGTCGCGCCATCGGCATCGTGGACGCTGGCACGAACCCGGTCCACCAGCCCTGAGCGGGTGTGGTGCGTGGTATTCCACTCGTCCATGGCATCCAGGCGCTTATCACTGGTGTGAATGGCTATCACCGGGCCCTCAGCGAGGGTGTTCAGGTCACTGTCAGTCACAATCGTGGCAATTTCGATCACCACATCATTGTCGGGGTCCAGCCCGGTCATTTCCAGATCGACCCAAATCAGATTATTCGCGTCCGGCATGCGCTTGCCTTTGTTGCTTGTCTGAGAAATTTGAGACCTGACCCCATGGTTGTCTTAGAAATTTGAGACCTGATCCCGTGGTTGGGAGTTTATCACTTGTAGGGAGGGGGCGGGGGCTCAATAATGGCGGAATGTCCAAGCGTAAACTCAGCCGGCAACAGGCCTGGCGGGTCGAGAAAATTCAGCAGGAGCGGGCCAAGCGGGCTGCGCGGCGTGCCGAGGTGGCGGAAGAGTCACTGGCGGGCGGTGAACTGGGGCCTGAACAGGAAGGCACAGTGATCGCTCATTACGGCACGCAGGTGGCTGTGGAGTCCGGTGTGGGCGCGGTGCAGCGCTGCCATATTCGCGCCAATATCGAGGGGCTGGTCACTGGCGACCGAGTGGTCTGGTGCGAAGGTGAGCCCACCGGTGTGGTGGTGGCGCAACTGGAGCGCGACAGCGTGCTGTCGCGGCCCGACCCTCACGGGAAGCTGAAAGCGGTGGCGGCCAATATTGACCAGATCCTGATTGTAATAGCGCCCTACCCTGAGCCCCATGCCAACCTGGTGGACCGCTACCTGGTAGCAAGCGAAGTGGTGGGCATTGAACCGGTGCTGGTGGTGAACAAGACAGACCTGTTGGCCAAGGACCCGGCCCAACAGACGCTCATGGACATGTTGCTGGAGGGTTATCCGGAGCTCGGCTACCGCATTCTGCATACCTCGAGTAAAGAAGGTGGCCTGGAGCAGCTACAGGATGCGCTGCGCGAGCGAACCAGTGTTTTTGTCGGACAGTCCGGCGTGGGCAAGTCGTCGCTGGTGAACACGCTGCTGCCGGAGGCCGACTTACGCGTCGGTGCGCTGTCGGAGAACACCCTCAAGGGCACGCATACCACCACAACGGCCCAGCTGTTTCACCTCGATTGCGGCGGTAGCCTGATCGATTCACCTGGCATCCGCGAGTTCGGCCTGTGGCATATGAGCCGCGAGGAAGTTGAGCAGGGGTTTCGGGAGTTTCGGCCTTGGCTGGGTACATGCAAGTTTCGCGATTGCCAGCACGAGTCAGAGCCGGGCTGCGCAATTCTGGAAGCGCTGGAGCAAGGCGCCATCAGCGATGAGCGCCTGCACAGCTACCGGCACATTGTGGCCAGCCTGAACCAGTAGATCAGTCGACGGCGCTCGCCAAAGCCTGGCCCAGCGTGGTCGATGTACCTGACTGGTATTGCTCATCCCATTCCACACTGTTTTCCGGGAACAGCAAGATGACCGTCGAGCCCAGCTTGAAGCGGCCCATTTCATCCCCGCGCGCCAGCTCAACCGGATCTACCTGGCCGTCGAAGCGCTGTGATTGCGGTGTCTTCGGCGGCGGTGCGACCTGGCCGCCCCACACGGTTTCAATGCCAGCTACGACCATCGCACCCACCAGAATCATGGCCATAGGGCCAAAGCCGGTTTCGAAATAGCACACCAATCGCTCGTTGCGGGCGAACAAGCGATCAACATTTTCTGCGGTGGTGCCATTTACCGAAAATAAATCGCCGGGCACATAAGTGGTGGCCAGCAGTCGCCCTGCCACCGGCATGTGCACGCGGTGATAGTCACGGGGCGAAAGGTAGATGGTGGCAAATTTGCCGCCGGCAAAGCGCTCCGCCCATTCGGCATCGCCACCGAGGAGTTCAAAAGCTGAATAGTCCTGGCCTTTGGCCTGAAAGATTCGCCCGCCAACGATATCCCCCAGTTGGCTAATCGCGCCGTCGGCCGGGCAGACGACATCCGCCGATGCCAGCGGCCGCGCACCCTCCAGCAACGGCCGGGTGAAGAACGCATTGAAATTGGGATATTTCTCGTGGTCGGGCTCGGCGGCCTCTAACATATCCACCTTGAAATGGTTAATAAACAGGCCGATGACCCAGTTCTTGAGCCAGACCGGGTGTTCAAGTTCCGCCAGCCAGCCGGTCATCCGCGACAGGAGATGCTGGGGCACGATGTACTGCAAAAAGATGAAAATTTTGTCCATGAGGCGTAGTGTATCGCTTATCAGGGGAAACGCGGTATTCAATGGCGTGAAGATTTGGCTTGCATTGCTGGTAATGTTGCCCACAGTGGCAATGGCCCAGGCACCTGCTGTCGACAGCCCCGATCCTGACAAAACCGCCTCGCCCGAGGCGATTCCAGAGCTCAGCGACACCCCCGTTCCCACGGCAACCACCGACGGGGGCGAACCGCCTGCCAACTGGATTGACAGCTCTCACACCGCGGCCGCTGAATCTGCTCAGGCGCTGGTGGAATGGATGGACGATTTTTTTGGCGATTCGAACTACGACCTGGAGAAGGCAGAATCCTTCCTGCGGCTGGAGTTTGAAAACGAGTGGGACCAGGAAGACGGCAACGATTTTGGCGTTCGCCTGCGCGGTAAGGTTCAGCTGCCCAAAATCAGCCAGCGCGTAAACCTGCTGTTCAGCGACGACGACACCGCCGACGGCGACCGCGAAGAACGCGGCGATCAAGACAAAATCTCACTCAACGTGAACGTGCGCGAGAGTAGACGATCGCGCCTGGACGGCACTTTGAGCTGGTCCTCTGGCGCGCCCAAACCCGGCATTCGCTTTCGAAACGAGGGTGATATTCGCGAAGGCCGCAGCTATCGCTACGTACAGCGCGTGCAGTGGGATAACGACGAGCAGTTTTTCACCCTCGGCCAGCTGGATTTGTACCAGGCACTGGAAAACGAGGACGTAATCCGCTGGAGCAACCGCTACAAGTGGGGTGAGGAAACCGACGGCGTTGAGTGGCGCACCCGGTTGTCGTTGTTCCAGCGCTTCTGGCCCGACACCGAACGTCCGCTGGCGATGAATCACTTCGTCACCGTGCGCGGCGAGACAAAGCCGAAATCCTATGTACAAAATTACACCATTGGCACACTCTGGCGCCGCCAGGTGTACCGGGATTTCCTGTTTTTTGAAGTAGAGCCCACGCTGAACTACCGCCAGCCGGAATACGAGGAAGACCGCGAGGTCGCCTGGCAAATCATGCTGCGCCTGGAAATTCACCTGGCGCGCGACTTCTCCAAGAAGAAGCGGGACTAGGCCGCAGCCCAGCCCCACTTCACACCCTGACTAGAGATTCTCCTCCGCAAACGCCGCCAGGCGCGAGCGCACGATGCCGTTCACGTGCATGATGCCTGCATGCGGGTAGCGCTTACTCTTTTCCACCAGGTAGGTGAGCCCCGAGGTGAGCGGTGAAATGTACTTGTTGTCAATCTGGGCGAGGTTTCCCAGTACCACAATTTTGGAATCGGCGCCCACGCGGCTGATCACGCTCTTGAGCTGGAACTGGGTCAGACCCTGGCTCTCGTCAATAATGATGTAGGCGTTATTGAAGGAGCGGCCGCGCATGAAGTTGAGCGATTTGAACTGTATGTTTGCCCGCTCTTTCACGTAGTCGATACTGCCGTGGCAGGATTCGTCGGTGCCGTGGAGAATCTCCAGGTTGTCATCAAAGGCCGCCAGCCAGGGAGCCATTTTCTCTTCCTCGGTGCCGGGCAAAAAGCCGATTTCCTCGGCAATCGGTGGCGTGGAACGGGCCACAATCAGCTTGGAATATTTCTTCTGCTCGAGAATGGCGTGGAGGCCGTAGGCCAGGGCCAGCAACGTTTTGCCAGAGCCGGCGGGGCCGGTCATCACGGTCATATCCACGCTGTCGTCATCGAGCAGCGACATCGCCATGGCCTGCTCGAGATTGCGCGGCGCCAGGCCCCAGAAGCGCTTGTGCATCAGGTTGTCGCGGCTGTCGCAGCGTAGGTACACGTACTCCTTGTCGACCCGTTTCACGAATGCCATGAAGTCCTGATCATCGTGCAGGAACATATTGGGGTAGGCATAGGGGATGGATTCGCGGGGAATGCGGTGCAGAGTCATATCGCCCTCACGCAGGGTATCAACCTCGCTAATGTTGGACCAGAAATCCCCCTCAATGTGCTCGTAGCCCTTGGCCAGCAGGTCGATATCGTCGAGCACCCGGTCGCGGCGATAATCTTCCACATGCATCAGGCCCGACCCCTTGGCCTTGATGCGCATGTTGATGTCCTTGGTGATCAGGCAGACCGTTTCGCCAGGGTTGTCCGCCTGCAACTTGAGGGCCACGTTGATGATGCGGTTGTCGTTGGCCTGATCCTGGGTGCCATCCAGGAAGGGAATATCAGAGGTATCGGTAATGAGCTGGTCTGGGTAAATGGCCAGGGTGCCAGAGCCCAACCCCTCGAGCTCGGACCCTGGCACCTCAACGCCCTCCTGAATTTCCTGTGGCGACGCGGCGTCCACCACTTTGTCGATCATTTGTATCGCTATTCGCGCCTCGCGGCTGACCGTTTTGTCGCGGCGGTCCTTGATATGGTCGAGTTCTTCGAGAACGGTCATAGGAATGACCACGTGATTGTGCTTAAAAGCCGTGACCGCAGTGGGGTCGTGGAGCAGGACGTTGGTGTCCAGAACATACGTTTTTTTAACGACGGGCTTGAGTTGAGTGGGTGTCTTTTCTACGCGCAGGGTGTAGCCTGAATCCATATAGGAATCCTCACGAGGTGTTCACTGGGTAATGGTCGGAAGTCTTGCGATAGATGCGCACGGGAAGGGCCAGTGCGCGGCACTGCTGATTGTGGTGTTTCCGTGAGAGTGGCCGACTTCTGCGTTCGGCGAGGGTTGTGATACTGGGTGAGAGAAGTGGCTATCTGAAAGCGCGAAGAAGGCCGGAGCTCGGAGGGCTCAGTGGCAGCGCTGGTGCGCTTGTTGATCGACGCGTATGGGCTCAAATGTTCAACTGCCCTGCGTCCCGGAGTCATTCAAAATACACATCCAACCGGGAGGTTTTTTCTACAGCCTTGGTACCGATTACAAACCGGAATCCCCACGCTGTCAACACCTGCGGGGCCCTGCCTCAGGTTTCTCAGAAATTTGAGACCTGACCCCGGGGCTGTCTGAGAAATTTGAGACCTGACCCCAGGGTTATTTCCTGACAGGGAGGCGGTTTTCAGCTACGATAGGCGGCTTGATTTATTGATTTTAAGAACCCCTCTGAATGCTTAACCAGGACTCTCTCGCCCAGCTCAAAGGCCTCAAAACCCAGATGGAGGCTGAAAAGGAGCGCGCCGAGGCCGTGGTAAAGGGCACCCAGGCCCGCTACGGGTTTGCCATTCTGGATGACGGCCGGGAAGTCTTTATTCCCCCCGATGAGATGCTCAAAGCCTTCCCGGACGACCGGGTAAGGGTGTGCATCCGCCCGGCCAAGGACAACAAGACCATTGCCGACATCGAGAAGCTGATCGACAGCCCCCTCGGTGACTTTACCGGCCGCTGTGTGCGCAAGGGCAAGGCAATGTTCGTCGAACCCGATCTGCCGCAGCTGCGCCGCTGGCTGTTTATTCCGCCTCACGCCCGCAACGGCGTGAAAGAAGGCGACTACGTGCGCTGTGCCATTTTGCGTCACCCAATTCGCGACGGTAAGCCGCAGGCGAAGATTCTGGGCGTGGTGGGCAACGAAGACACCCCCGGCATTGAAAACCTGTATAGCATGGCCAAGTACCACTTGTCGGCCGAGTGGGGCAGCAGCAGCCGCAAGGATCTCGAAAAGCAGCTGGCCGAGTGCAAGCCGCTGGATGATGAGCGGCGCCGCGACCTGACGGACCTGGAGTTCGTGTCGATCGACGCCGCCAAAACCCAGGACATCGACGACGCGCTCTACGCCGAAGTGGTCGACAACGGCTGGAATCTGTTCGTGGCCATTGCCGATCCGACGTCGTATATCGATACCGACTCCAGCCTGTACCGTGACATCGCCTCGCGCGGCACCTCGGTGTATTTTCACGGCGACGTGCTGCCGATGCTGCCTGAAGAGCTCTCGCAGGACACCTGCGCGCTGTCCGAAGGCGCCGATCGCCCTGCGCTGGTGTGCAAGATCCACGTGGGCGACGATGGCGAAGTCGGCGAATACGAATTCATGGAAGCGACTATCCGCTCCCGGGCCAAGCTGTCGTACTACAACGTCGACCGCTACCTCACTGGCCAGGACGACGAGTTGATGTCGCACGCCACACCGCTAGAAGCGCTGTACCAGCTATATCGCGCGCTACGCACGCACCGCGAAGAGAACCACCTGGTGATGGAAGACCGGCGCGAGTACCGCTGGATCATGGGTGACAACAAGCAGATTGATCACATCGAGCCCTTCGAGAAGATGCTGTCGCAGAAGCTCGTGGAAGAATGCATGATCGCCACTAATCGCTGTGCGGCGCGTTTTCTCGCAGAGAAAGGCGCGAGCGGGCCATTTGTGACCCACCCTGGCTTTCGCGGCGACCGGATCGAGGAAACCCAGAAGTTTCTCGAGATGCATGTACCAGACACCACTGCACTGGACCCCAAAGAAGTCACCGGTTACCGGGACATCATGCGCACCCTCTCCAAACCGGACCAGAGCTTGCCACTGCGTGGCATGGTGAACCGCCTGCTCACCCGTGCCCAGTTTACGACCGAACCAGGTCCACACATGGGCATGGCGCTGGAGCACTACAGCAATTGCACCTCGCCGCTGCGCAAGTACGCAGATTTCCTGGTGCACCTGCAGATCAAGGCGCTATTGCACGGCGAGGAAGGCAACCTGGTAGAACAGGCCACTCTGGACAAGTTGGGTGAACGCTTAACCATTGCTCGCTCCGCCACACTCGAAGCCGAGCGCTGGCTGGCAGGCAAGCACCTGGCCCGACAGTGTGAAGGCGAGACCAAGCCCAACTTCAAGGCCCAGATCACCCACGTGAACAGCTCCGGCTTTAACGTGCGGCTGCTCGATTCCGGGCTGGATGGGTTTGTGGATTTACGCAAAGATCCAGAGAAGTTCAGCTACGACAAGTGGACAGCCAGCCTGACCAGCACCACTCGCCGCTTCGCGCTGGATCACGAAGTGGAAGTGAACTTTGACGGAGTAGACCCGGCCAATCAGTACCAGGCAAGCTTTTCGTTGGTGGAAGGTTGCGGCCTGAAACCGCCAAAGGAATCGAAAGAGAAAAAAGCCGAGGACTAGGCGGCTAGTGCACCTGGCGCCCGAGGGCGCCATCACCGGACTGGTTCATCACACCCGCTTCGGGGACCACCGGCTCGTCATTGGCGAGCCATTGCTGCACCCGGGCAACCAGTCGAATCATTTCCTGCACACCCAGCGCGCGTAGATAAGCACCCATATCGCGGTGTGAGTCAAGCACCACATTCGTATCTACCGATCGAAACGCCTGAATAATGCGCAGCTCCCGATGGGAGTAGCGGTCTTCCTCACCAAAAATCAGCTTGGTAAAGGTGTCGACAATGGCCATTTCGGATATTCCGCTGCCATCCATATTCCTATGCGAATGCTTCATGCCTGCCTCGCCCATGGCGTTTCATGGTTCGTTTATTTGATTATGGTCGAATTCCAGAGCCCAATTGATCAAATATTAGGCAATATTTCACATTAAGCGATCATTTTTTAACCATCCGTCACGCAACAGCCGACAAAAACTTGGTCAGAAATGCGCATTTCCCGGTGTGCGAGGGTAGGGGATGGCGTCACGCACATTCTCCATGCCGGTCACATAGTTGAGCAGACGCTCAAACCCGAGACCAAAGCCCGCGTGTGGCACGGTGCCATAGCGGCGCAGGTCGCGATACCACCATAATTCTTCCTTGAGCTCGGCGTCCATGCGCGATTCGAGCACATCCAGGCGCTCTTCGCGCTGGCTGCCGCCGATGATCTCGCCGATTCCCGGAGCCAGGACGTCCATGGCCGCGACGGTTTTCTCATCGTCATTGAGGCGCATGTAGAAGGCCTTGATGTCTTTGGGGTAGTTCATCAGTACCACGGGGCGGCCCACGTGCTCCTCGGCGAGGTAGCGCTCGTGCTCGGAGGCGAGATCAATGCCCCACTCCACGGGGAACTCGAACTTCTTGCCGCAGTTCTGGAGAATTTCGATCGCATCGGTGTAGTTCATGCGTTCGAAACTGTTGTCGATCACAGCGCGAAGCCGGTCGATAACCGTCTTGTCGATACGCTGCTGGAAAAAGGCCATGTCATCCTCGCGCTCTTCGAGCACGCGAGTGAACACATGCTTGAGCAGGTCTTCGGCGAGGTCGGCGTCGTCATCGAGATCAGCAAACGCAATTTCCGGCTCCACCATCCAGAACTCGGCCAGGTGGCGGCTGGTGTTGGAGTTCTCGGCGCGGAAGGTGGGACCGAAGGTGTACACCTTGCTCATGGCCAGGCAGTAGGCTTCCACTTCCAATTGGCCCGATACAGTGAGGAACGCCTCGCTACCGAAAAAGTCCTGGCCGTAATCCACACCGCCCTGCTCGGCTCTGGGCAGGTTAGCCATATCCAGGGTGCTCACGCGAAACAGTTCACCGGCGCCTTCACAGTCGCTGCTGGTGATGATGGGCGTGTTAATCCAATTGAATTCGTTACTGTGGAAGTAGTTGTGAATGGCGTTGGCCAGGGTGGTGCGCACCCGGGTAATGGCACCAAAAGTGTTGGTGCGCGGGCGCAGATGCGCCTGGGTGCGCAGGTACTCAAAGGTATGGCGCTTTTTGGCAATGGGGTAGCTTTCCGCGTCATCCACCCAACCGACCACTTCCACCGCCGAGGCCTGAATTTCCACGGACTGGCCCTTGCCCTGGGACTCAACCAGTTCACCGCTGATCACTACGGAACACCCTGTGCCGGTTTTCAGTACTTCGTTCTCATAATTGTCGAGCGTGCTGGGTACCACCGCCTGAATGGCGTCAAAGGCGGTGCCGTCGTGCACGGCCAGAAATGAAATACCGGCCTTGGAATCGCGCTTACTGCGCAGCCAGCCCTTTACCGTCACCTGGGTGCCGGTGGCAATTTCGCCCTTGAGGGCGGCAGCAACTGTAGTGAATGTAGACATGGCGGATTCTCCGAGGCTCTAAAGCCGCGGAGCATACTAGAAACCCCCCAGCCAAACCATGGGGTCAGGTCTCGAATTTCTCAGACAAGCGGTGGCTGACCCCGGGGTTGTCTGAGAAATTCGAGACCTGACCCCAGGGTTAGCGGGCAAGGCGGGTGATTTTGGCGCCTTCGAGGGAGAGGTCGGCCATGAGGCCTTCGCTGGAGAAGATAAAGCCGACGACCGGGGATTGCACGGTGCGGCTGTCGACACGGGTGCCGGCGCCGGCCTTGAACAGGGTGACGGTGCCGTCGACGCCCACCTCCCAACCGCGGCTGCCGCGAAATTGCTGCAGCGCCGCGTCTGTCATGAACAGAATCACTTCTGACTTGGTGACGCCCCCCAGCTGAAGGCCGAAAGACGCACCGGCGGTGGCGTAGTAGTCGGTGGGCTTACCGTCGATAAACAGGGCCCCCTCACCGTACTGGCCGCCAACGCCAAAACCGAGTTTAACTATATCCGGAAACACCAGGACGCCAACGGCCTCCTGCAGCAAGTCTCCTGCCCCTTCCACTGAATCGCGTAACACGACCAGCGCATTTATGCTCTTGGCGTTGATTTCTTCTACCGAATCCGCGCGCAGCGGGGCGCTCAGGCAGATGAGAATGACGAACAGCGTGGTCAGCAGATGGGCGTGCTTCACAAGACCTCCAGGATCAGCCGGTGGCGAACGCCTCGCCGATCAATTCCTCAGTCAGCGACCAGAGTTGATCGGCGGCTTGCGCGTCCAGTGCGTAGGATTCTACACCACAGCGAGAATCACCGGCAGCCGGCTCGGCTATATGACAATCTTCGAGGTAGAGCCCGCCCCGCCCTGCCAGTTCAGGTGAGGTGGCGGCCCAGACGCTAGTGGCCGCACCGGCAGGAATGGATTTGTAGGGCATGTCTGCGGGATCGGTGTCGCCTGCAATCATTTCAAAATCTACCTGGTCCATGTGGCGGCCCAGTTCCGTGGCAATCATCCCCGGGTGTACCGCAAGAGCGTGGACACCGCGCGCGCCAAAGCGCTGTTCCAGTCCCACGCTGAACAACACGTTAGCTGTTTTGGATTCGCCGTAGGATTGCCACTTCTGATAGTCGCGTTGCTGGTAGTTGGGGTCTTCGAGATTCACGGGGGCAAACTTATGTGCCGCCGAGCTGAGATTGACAACGCGCGCCGGGGCGCCCTGCAACAACGCCGGCATCAGCAGCGACGTCAGCAGGAAGTGGCCCACGTGATTGGTGCCAAACTGCATCTCAAACCCCTGAGCGGTGCGCAGCAGAGGGCAGGCCATGACGCCAGCGTTGTTCACCAGAATATCGATTTGCGGCGCATGCGCCAGAATCGCTGCTGCGCCGGTACGCACGCTGTCGAGGTCGGCAAGGTCGGCTATGGCGGCATCAAATGTTGCGCCGGGCACCGCTTCCTGCAAACCCGCCAGGGCGGTTGCCAGTTTACCCTGATCACGAGCCACCAACGTAACCGCCGCTCCTGCAGCTGCCATCACCCGTGCTGTTTCAACACCCAGCCCCGAGGAGGCACCTGTTACGACAACCCGCTTCCCGTGCAGATTAATACCGGCGATAACGTCATTCGTGGTGGAAGTGTGGTCGAACTGGCTCATGGACTGTCTCCTCCGGGGTGAACCAATGATTGTCGCCCCGGCACAATGGCGCTTTAATGGTCGCTTGGGCCAATTACTTTTGTCCGAAAACAAACTCCTAACAAGGGAAGAACGTGAGTAAAGAACAAATCAAACAACTGGAGGCAGGCAAATACGTGAGCTTTGCCACCCTGAAACGCTCCGGTGACTACGTGGCCACGCCCGTATGGTTTGCGCCGCTGAATGGCTACTACTACCTGTTCTCCGCCGAGGATGCCGGCAAGGTGAAACGGCTCCGCAATTTCAGCGAAGCGCGTCTGGCACCGTGTACTGTCTCAGGCAAACTCAAGGGCGAATTTATGGACACGCAGGCGTACCTGCTGGAGTCACCGGAAGATATCGACACGGCACTAAACGCCCTGCACAAAAAGTACGGCCTGAGCATGAAGATTACTGATTTCCTGTCGGGCCTGATGGGTAAGAAAGACAAGCGCGCCTATATACGCGTTGAGATCCCTCAGTAAACGGCCATTTGCGCCCGGTTGAGCTCATCGAGCTTAACCCGATAGAGCTCGCGTTCGCGCATGATTGACGACTTGTCCAGGGCCAGCTGCACATAGCGCATAGCGGCCTTGGGCTCGCTCAGCTTCTCATAGATCAGTCCCAGGCCAAATAACAGGTTGGCGTCTTCTGGCTGCAGCCCGACGGCGTACTGGTAGTGGTCACTGGCCTGCCGCCAGTCGCCCTCCTCCGCCGCCATATCGCCCAGCCAGGCGTGATAGTAGGGGTTGCGGTCGCGATACAGGTCCACCCGCTTTTCCCAATGCGCGCGCTTATCGGTATCGCCGGTGATCTGGTGCAGCACCAAGAGGTTATTCATCGCCGAACGCTCGGTGCTGTCGAGCTCCAGCGCCTGTAAATACGCCGCCTCCGCGGCATCGTATTGGCCGGCACGTCGATAGACTGCGCCAATATTCACCCACAGCTGGGGCATTTTCGGGGCCAGCTGCAGCGCACGCACGGCTTCAGCCCAGGCCATTTCCAACTCATCCCGATAGAGCGCATCCATGGCGATGTTGTTGTGATAGAGCGCCGCCGCATCCTGATCAGTCATTTCCTGAGAGCCGGCAAAGTCGCGCGAGGGAAGCGGGTCGATGTCCACCATGTAGCGCTCGTCACGGTTAATCTTCACCACGACATTCACATGCATGCGAACTGCAATGCGCTCGCCCATACGTGTCCATTGCGGCCTGACTTCCACCCACTGGTAGTTGGCATCCAGCCCCGCCTCGCGGGCCAGGGCCACGAACATGTTGGCATAAGACAGGCAGTTGGCGGTCTCGCGGTGGAACACCTCAATGGCGGTGCCTTCGGCAGCGGGGTCGTACTCCATACCGAGAATGGCAGGGCCGGATACCGCGCGGTGTAATGAGCGCAGCCGTTGGCGCCTGCCCATATCATCACCGGCATAGGTGGCCACAAACTCGCGCATGTCGTCATCGAGCGCCAGTAGATCCGGGGTCACCGCTGAGGAGACAGCCTCATCGACTGTCATCAAAGTGCCGGTGAGCTGGATAGGTTCCAGCTGCGATAATGACGGAGGGGCGGTCGTGCAGGCGGCTAGCAGGCTGGCACCAACTGCAAGAAACAGCCTTTTCCACCCTCTCGCGGGCGATAGCAGCCGAGTGTATTCATGCAGTGTTGGGCGCATACCAACCTCCACCGTCAGTATAGCGCAGCCGACTCCAGGGCATAGTTTTCTCGACAGCGGCGCCAAGCGCTGCTATCTCTATAGTTAGTCAACTCTTAGACAACAAAACCAACAGGAGTGAGAGCATGACCCAACACCTACTCGAAGATGACACTCAGGCGGATCGCCAGGCCCTGCGCACGCTAGGCATCATCATGATTGGCTTTACGATTGCCACCATCGTGCTGATCGTCGGCGTGAGAATGTTTGTGGTTTAAGCCCCGACTAAGCGCGATTACGCCGCGGTGTGCAAACCGCACTCGCGGCCGTCGTGTACCTTGGTGGGATCGAAGTAGTGACGACAGGTGGGCAGCTCTAAACGCTCCATGTAATCCTCTACATCGTCATCTGACCAGTTGAAAATAGGGGCCACCTTGATGATGCCCCGGTTGTCTATCGACACAATGTCGAGGGTTTTTCTGTGCTCGGTTTCTTCGCGGCGGATGCCTGTGAGCCAGATCTCTGGCTTGAAAGTGTCTAGCGCCCGGGCAAACGGCTCGAGTTTCACCTGACGGGTGAATTCCTGATGACGCTCTTCCTCATCCACTGTGGGTACGCCGCCCATAATGGCGTTGCGGCGCTCTGAGGTCATGAGCGGCGAAAACACATGCATGTTGAGATCGAGCTGCTGAATCAGGCGCTCGGCCACCACGTAGGTGTCGCGCAGGTTGTACCCGGAGTCTACCCAGACCACCGGCACATTCTTGTCCTGTTCACTAACCAGATGCAGCATCACCGCGGCGTTCTTACCCATGCTGGTGGTGGAGATGGTGGGCACCTGTAAATCCAGCGCCCAGCGCACAATCTCCGCGGCGCTCTTGTCGCGCAGGGAAGCGTTTACACTGTCCAGATCCAGATCCAACACGGGGAATTCGCTCGAAATAGTCGAGGGAAAGAACTTTAAAGAATCAATACGGCGCTTACAAATAACCGAAATTTATATACATATTCCCCAACCCCATGGGGTCCGGTCTTATTTTTCTCAGACAGGCGACCTGCTCAGGCAGCAGCCACCGAGGGGGAGTTCTCAAGCTCGGCGTGTAAATCCAGAAACTGGCCCGTGAGCTTGTGGCTGGGCGCAAGATCGATCAGCGGCCGGTGTTCGCGGTGTGACTCTTTCATTTTCACTGAGGTGTTGAGGTAGGTGTCAAATACCGGATAACCCTCGTCCTCAAGCTCAGCCACCAGCTCGCCTGGCAGGCGAGCTTGGGAGTTGAACTGATTGATCACAATGCCTTCAACTACCAGCTCGGGATTGTGGTCCTCCTGCAGCTCGGCCATGTTGTCCATAAGCGAGTACAGAGATTGCCGGGCAAAGCTGTCGCAATCGAAAGGCACCAGCACAGAATCTGCCGCGATCAGTGCGGACTTCGAGTAAAAGTTGAAATTGGGCGGCGTGTCGATATAAATCCGGTCGTACTCATCCACCAGCTTGTCCAAGGCGTCGCGCAGCTTGTAAATTTTGTAGCGCGATTCCAGCTCCTTCTCCATGTCGGAAAGCACCGGACTAGAGGGCATCAGGAATAGATTTTCGTACGGAGTTTCCCAGACGAACGAATCCGGGTTTTTCTGCATGCGCCGCGAGCCCACGGTTTGCTTGAACAGCCCTGCAACGCCCTGCGCTTCCGCGGGGAAAGCCTCAGCGTCAATTTCGCCCACCAGGTAGTGGGTGGTGTTGCCTTGAACGTCGAGGTCCAGCACCAGCGTGCGATAGCCCATGTTGGCACTGATGGCCGCGAGATTACAGGTAATGCTGGTCTTGCCGACCCCGCCTTTCTGGTTAAAAACAACGCGTCGCATGGCTGGAAACCGCTCTCTGGTCACACTGGTAAGAAGAGACCAGTGTAAGCGAAACCACGGGGTCAGGTCTCTAATTTCTGAGAAATTTAAGACCTGACCCCAGGGTTGTCTGAGAAAAACGAGACCTGACCCCGTGGGGTTATTTGATGTCGATGAGGTGGATTTCGAAGACAAGGGCGCTGTTGGGGGGGATGGAGCCGCCGGCGCCGGCTTCGCCGTAGGCGAGCTTGGGGGGGCAGGCGATGCGCCACTTGTCGCCCACAGACATCATTTGCAGGGCTTCGGTCCAGCCGGGGATGACCTGGTTGACGCCGAATTCGGCGGGCTCGCCACGCTCTACGGAGCTGTCGAACACGCGGCCATCAGGGAAGGTGCCGTGGTAGTGGGTGACAACCGTCGCCGCAGCGCTGGGCTTGGCGCCGCTGCCGGTTTCCAGTACTTCCCACTGCAGGCCGCTGTCGGTAACGCTGACTTCGTCGCGCTCGGCGTTGCGCTTGAGGAATTCCTCGGCCAGGGCCAGGTGCTTGCTGGCCTGCTCGGCTTCAGCGGCCTTGGCCTTGTCCTGGATGCGCTGGAACGCGGGGTTCAGTTCGGCGTCGCTCATGGCGGTTTCGCCGTTCACGTACCAGTGACGGATGGCCGCACATACGGCGTCCACGTCCAGGCCTTCAAAGGCGTTGCGCTTGAGCTGGTCGCCAAACTGCAGGCCAAAACCGTAACTTACTTTCTGCTCATCGGTGGCCAGTTCCACCTCGGGTTGTAATGCCATGGGAAATTTCCGCTATGCTGTTCAAAAAAAGGACGCGCAATTTACCACATCAGACCCGCCGCGTCTGGCAGGAGCAGCGCTATGACTGACAGCATCGAAGCGATCCACCAGTACTGGTTTGGCGACCTCGACGAATACGGCATGGCCGATGCCAGCCGCAACAAGTTGTGGTTTCAATCCACCCCCGAGGATGACGAGCGCTGCCGCGCGCTGTTTGGCGAACTGGTGGAGACTGCACTGGAAGGCGGGCTAAGCGAATGGGAAAGCTCCGACCGGGGCGTGATTGCGCTGATCCTGCTGCTGGACCAATTCACCCGCACCTTCTTTCGCGGCGACGCCCGGGCTTTTGCCGGCGATGCACGCGCCCTGGCCCTGGCCCAGCACCAGATCGCCCACGGCCACCATCAACGCATGCCTGCGGCCCATCAGGTGTTTCTGTTCCTGCCGCTGGAGCACAGCGAGGATCTGGACTTACAGGAAGAGTGCGTGGAGCTCTTTGCCGAGCTGGAAGCCATTACCGGCATGGAGGCCATGGCCGGCTACAGCCGCTTCGCGGTGGCACACCGGGATGTGATTGCCCGTTTCGGCCGTTTCCCACACCGCAACGCTGTGCTCGGCCGGGAATCCACCCCCGAGGAGCAGGCACACATGAACACCCACGGAGGCTTTTAATGAGCCTCTTGCTCGCCCTGCTGGCCCTCACAGCCAGCTCCGCGGCAGCCCAGCCCAAACCGCTGGATTACGAGGCCTCGGCCGCCCACCGCCAATTCGATTTCTGGGTGGGGCACTGGGAGATTAAAAACGCCATAGGCCAACTGGCCGGCCATAACCGAATTGAAAAGGTGCAGAAAGACTGTGCTTTGCGCGAGTACTGGTCTAGCGCCGGTGGCGGCAGCGGCGAAAGCCTCAACTACTACCACCCGGAACGGGTCAAAGGCACCAGCTATGGCTGGACGCCGGCTACAGCATCATCGATATCAGTGGTGGGCTGATCGAGGACAGCATGGTGCTGGAAGGCACGATCTTTTATCTCGAAGCCGAGCAACGCCACCCCTTCCGCGGGCGCTGGACGCCACTGTAGGACGGCGGGGTGCGGCAATTTTGTGAGCAGCAGGATGACAGCGGTCAGTGGCAGCCGTGGTTTGAGGGTTTCTACCAGAAAGTAGCGCTAGGGGCCGAGTCAGAGTAGCCGGAGTTAGCGCCACCACGGCGGCAGCTGTAAGCACACTGCGGGCCGGCGAGCCGGGCGCTAAACCTTAGGCTCAGCGCCCGGACTGCGACACCGACCAGAAGTCATATCGCCCCTCGGTCATCTCCGCCTGCCAGACATCGAAGCGGCCGCTATCGAGGTCGTCATAGGCCTGAACGATGGAGTCATTCACCTCGGGGTAGGCCACCTCGCTCCAGGGACAGTCGCGCCGCGAGAAGAATGCGCAGGCCTCGGATTCAGGGCCCGGCGCACAATAATCAGTATCCACCCGGGCACGAAACGCCACGAACACCTGGTTGATAAAGGTGATAGTGCCGGTCATGTAGAGCTGTAGCTGATCGGCGGGCAACAACACGCCAGACTCCTCGTGCAGTTCGCGCGCGGCGGCACCGGCGAGGGTTTCACGCTGTTCCATGAACCCGCCGGGAATCGCCCAGCGCCCAAGCTGGGGTTCAATGCCGCGCTGCACCCATAGCAGGCGGTCCTCGTAGGCGACAAACGCCGTCACCACAATCATCGGGTAGTCATAGTGGCGCTGGCCACAACCGGTGCACTTCCAATGGTTGCGCTGCTCTCCACCGACCACATTGCGGGCAAGGCTTGCGCCGCAGCTGGGGCAGTATCGGTTGCCGGGCAAAACCAGATCTCGCTGTGTTCAATAGACGTCACATCAAAATAGCACTTTGCCCCGATGAAAGCATTGGCGCTATGCTTGCCCCGCAAACGATTAGCCAGGTATTTCAATATGACAAACCAGCCTCCCCGCGTGCAGTTGCTGCTCACCGGCAACGAGATCATGAGCGGCGATACGGTGGATTCCAATTCAGCCATGATCGCCCAGCGGCTGGCGACGCTCGCCATGAGCGTGTATCGCAAAGTCACCGTCGGCGACGACGTCGCCCTGCTCAAAGGCGAACTGGCCTATATGACTGAGCACGCTGATCTGGTCATCGTCAACGGCGGCCTGGGCCCCACTGTGGATGACCTGACCGCGGAGATCCTCGCCGATGTTGCCGGCGTGCCCATCGCTGAACACCCGACGGCCGTGGCCCACCTCGAACAATGGTGCGCAGGCCGCAACCTGGCGCTGAATACCGCCAACCTGAAACAAGCCATGCTGCCGGCCGGCTGTGAGATCGTCGACAATCCCATCGGCAGCGCCGTCGGCTTTGCACTGGAGATCAACGGTTGCCGGGTCATCTGCACGCCGGGCGTGCCCAGTGAACTCGCAGCGATGATGGACATCATCCTCGACCAGCTCGCGGCTGCGCAGGACACACCGGTGGAGCACGACATTCTGCGCCTGCAGACCTTCGGCCTGGGCGAATCCTCGGCCCAACAAATCATTGCCGACAACATCCCGGACTGGCCCGCCGAGGTAGAGCTGGGGTTTCGGGCCGGCGCACCGCAAATGGAAATCAAGCTCACGGTGAGCCGCAGCACTGACCTGCCCGCCCGCCAACGATGTCGCGAGCAGCTGGAAAGCCTGTTCGGTGAGCACATTATCGGCGAGGGCGACACCCTGCTGGCGGAGCGGGTATTGGAATTGCTGGCAGATCGCGGCCAGACCCTGACCACGGCCGAATCCTGCACTGGCGGCCTGATCGCCTCGATGCTCACCAGGATTCCCGGATCGTCAGCGGGCTTTCACGCCGGGTTTGTCACTTACGCCAACGACATCAAGGCATCGGTGCTTGGGGTGGATGAAGCAACGCTGGCGACAAAAGGCGCCGTCAGTGAAGCAGTCGTGAGAGACATGGCCAAAGGCGCGCTGGCGCGCAGCGGCGCCAACTACGCCATTGCCGTGTCCGGCATCGCCGGCCCCGATGGGGGCAGCGAGGAAAAACCGGTAGGCACGGTGTGGCTGGCCTGGGGACGCGAAGATAACATCCGCACCCGCTGCCTGTGCTGGCCGGTGGAGCGCACCCTGTTTCAAACCATGGTAGCCGCCGCGGGCCTGGATATGATTCGGCGCATGCTGCTGGGCATCGACAGTGAACCGCGATACTTCCGTCAGCGCAGCACCAAAGCCCAGGCCTAGCGCTCAACCAGGGGGCTATCTCTCCCGCGGGGGCGCTATCCCTCCAGCGGGGGCGCTTCCGCGGTGGGCACCGTGCGGTGCCACACCAGAGAGTGGAAGCGAACGACGTCACCCACCTGGTCTTTGCCCGACAGCACCAGGGTCTGACCATCGAGCTCGGCGTGGCGCAGCTGCTCCGTACCGGGAAAGTCGGGATTGAGACTCTGGGTCACGTAGTGAATCACATCGCCATCGCGCACCCGGTAACGTCCCGCATAGTGAAAATACGAGGAGAACGCTTCCGCCTTGAGGGCGTCGGGAATCTTCCGGTAGGGCACATCTTCTGGCAGTCCGTCGCGCTCGTGGCGGGCAATGGATGCGCTCATCCAACCATCATTGGCGTATACCAGCAGGCCTCGGGGCTCTTCGCCGTAGGGATAGCTGAAGACATCCCGGTCGGAATAACCAATCGTCCAAGACTCAAGCTCCCAGGTGCCTATCAGGTCGTCTCTACTAATCATGGTGTCTGCCCTCAGGGCTGCAATTGTTCAATAGACCAGCCGTCGCCGTCGCGGCTGTACAGGAAGCGGTCGTGGAGGCGGTGCTCCCCGCCCTGCCAGAACTCGATGCGCTCGGGGACAATCCGGTAGCCACCCCAGAAATCGGGCACGGGTATTTCGCCACTGGCGAACTTATCCTTGAGCACCTGCACCTGCTTTTCCAGCATGGCCCGGGCCGACACCGGCCGGCTTTGGCGCGATGCCCAGGCTGCGATCTGGCTCTCCCGGGGTCGGCTCATAAAATACGCGGCAGATTCAGCCACGGTTATTTTTTCAGCGGTGCCGGTGGCGATGACCTGCCGATCAATTTCATTCCAGGGGAACAACAGCGACACGCGAGGGTTGGCAGCTATGGCCTGGGCCTTGTTACTGCCGTAATTGGTGTAGAACACAAAGCCGCCCCGGGACAGCCCCTTGAGCAGCACAATCCGCTGCCAGGGCATGCCCTTGGCATCAATGGTGGACAACACCATGGCCGTGGGGTCTTCAAGTTCGGCACGCACCGACTGCTCCAGCCACTGCTCAAACTGCTTGATCGGACAGGCATTGAGCATGTCGCGGCTCAGCCCACCCGCGGTGTATTCCCGCCTGTAATCCTCGTAATGCAATGGAGATTCCTGCTACGCTGCGTCCAGTAAATAAAGGCCCCGAATCGGGGCCAACATAGTAGCCCCACAATCCCGCAGAGGCAAAGCACCCGCTATGGTCAGCGCACCGCATATTATCGACGGCACCGCCGGCGAACAGGCCCGCATGGCCGACGCCCTGGCCGACTCCTTCAGCACCGACCCGGTGATGAACTGGGTCATGCCCGCCCCCGATATCTACCCCGGATTTTTCCGCCGGATTATCCAGGACATCTTTCTGCCCAGGGGGATCTGTCACCTCGACGACGCCGACCGCGGTGCGGGTTTGTGGCTACCGCCTGGAGAAAAATTCGACCTGAAACCCAGCGCGGGGCTTGTCGCGCTGGTTGCGAAACTGTTACTGAAGTCAGGCCTGGCGCCCATACGCCGCATTCCCCAGCAGGCCGCCGTGTTCGACAAATACCACCCCAAGGCACCGCATTATCATTTGCTCTTCGTCGGCGCACGGCAAAACTGCCAGGGCCAGGGTGTGGGTTCAGCACTGATCAAACAGGGCCTGCGCATTGTCGATGATGCGGGCATGCCGGCGTATCTGGAAAGCTCTAACGAACGCAATGTGCCGCTCTATGAACGACACGGATTTGAAGTGATTGGTGAGGAAAGCCTGCCCGGGGATGGACCCCGGGTCTGGTTTATGTGGCGCGAGGCGCGCCCGGTAACTACTTCGGCGGGAACTCCGCGAGGATAGCCTGAGCTGCTTCGGCACGACGCGCGGCAGACTCAGCGGAAGCCGGATCCGGGTTGGACTGCAGCCGAGATTCGAGCACCGAGCGCCACACCGAGCGGCTGCGTTCGGGATCGATCATGTCGACGATAAACGTACCCTGGGTGTACTGGCGCACACTCACATCGGACACGCTGGGGCCGCAACGCCAACAATTGTAGTAACTCATGCTGTTATAGGTACGCACATCGGTGCGCTCCTCGGTGACAAGATGCCAGGTCAGGTACAAGTCCGCGTCAGCGTTGTCATCCACTACCTTGAAACCGCGGCGGGTCAATTCATCCGCGAGAGCGCCGTCGATGCGCGACACCTGCATATCGCTGATATTGATCGCGCCCAGACCGACCCGGTCTACGGGCTGAGGGGCAATGCTCTTCGCATCACTGAAATCGAAGTTGTCATCGAAATCCATGGTGGGTTCGAAGGCGGTGGTACTACAGGCACTGACAAGGGCGAGTACGGTCAGAGCGCCCAGCGTTCGCAGACTGCGTTTGATCATAGGTTCATCCTCAAAGTTGGAGGAGCATTATAGTCAATCACTCGTACTGGGGACCACCGGCGCCCGGCCCATGTAAAGTGGCAACTGTGGAAACGGATAAAAACTGCGCCAGTCGGCGCCGAGCTCATCGGCCAGGCTGCTCCCCCGGGTCGCTTGACTGGTCGTCTCCAGCAGCGCATCCAGGGCAACAGGATCTGCGGCGCCTACCAGCACAGCGGCTTCCATCATACCCTCCGCGCGCAACCGGGCGGATGGCGCGACATCTTCGCCGCGCGCCAGCGCGGTGAACAGCTGTTGCCAGCGCTGCTGCAACTCCTCGAGCAAATTGTCCACGTTTCCCTCCATGCCGAGCCTTCCGAAGGCGTCTATAGTATATATACTTGCTTGAAGTTTAATAAGAGATCCACACGGCGCGAACTCGCCGTAAACAACGTTTATGTACCCAGCGCCAATCACTGCGGTCCTGTTGCGCGCCCTGCTGCTGGCTCCGCTGGCCAGTGGCATGTCCCTGGTGGCAACAGCGTCGCCCGAAGCAGTGTCGGCCACAGCCGAACCGGTTAGTGGTGAGCCGGTGCTGCGCGTCAGCCGCGCCAGCGGAGAGAACTTCCGTGCAGCCATTGCCGCCCTGGAATCTGCCGGTGGCGCCTACGCCTCGGAACTCCCCGAACAACTTCTCAGCCTGGGACTCACTCTGCAACAGCAAGGCGATCACGCCGATGCTGTCGAGGTATTCCGCCGCGGCGTACATCTGAACCGGATCAACAACGGTCTCTACAGCGGTGCCCAGGTGGCGCTACTGCAACAGGAAATTATCAGCCTGATGGCCATGGGAGACTATGCCAAGGCCGATGAGCGCCAGCACTACATGTATCGGGTGCAGATGCGCAGCATGGACAAGGGCCTGGATCGCTCGCAGGCTTTCATTCAGCAGGCACAGTGGCAATACAATGCCTATCAGCTGGAGCTGGGCGATGTGCCGTACCTGCGCATCATGAGTATGTGGGACTTGTACCGCCTGGCCCTGAACGACATTATCAAGGTACAGGGCCAGCAGTCGGCAGCGCTGCTGGAACCCCTGGAAGGCATGTTGTTGGCCCAGTATCTGATTAGCGGGACCCAGACCGGCAGCAACTCCCAATCCCAGGACCTGAATATCAAACAGCAATACGCCAGCAACCGTTTTTACCGCTACCAGCGAGAGAGCTACAAGCGCGGTCGCGCCGTCATCCAGGCCATTTACGACTTGCAGTTGTCTCTCTATGGAGAAGACAGCCCGCAAGTGACCAAGACCCAGGTAATGATGGGCGACTGGATGCTCTGGAACGGTGAAAAGGAAGCCGCGTGGCAAACTTACCAGGAGGTCACCGCGGAACTTGTTGCTCAGGGCGCTGACCAAGCCAATATAGAAGCGGCGTTTGCAGAGCCCGTAGCGCTGCCCAACTACGAGGGCGTACACCCCCTTCCGCCGACAGTGCCGGCTGGGGAAAGTGCGGTAGAACTGGCCTTCACAGTGACGGCGGACGGCAAGGTACGCAACCTTGAGCGCGTAGACAGCAACGAGCTCAACAACGCACGCGCCAATAAATTAATGCGCAAATTGCGCAAAACCCGGTTCCGCCCACAATTGGCCATGGGTGAGCCTATCGACACACAAAGGGTGCTGCGATCCTATGACATTCAGTGACGCATCAGGGAACACCCGCAACGCACTGCACCGCGCCAGCCTGTGTGCTGCCGTGACGGCCGCCTGTTTGATGCTGGCTGGCTGCCCCAGTGCCAGCACCCCCACTACACCTTCCGGCAGTCCTAGTTCCAGCTCCAGTTCGAGTAGCAGTTCCAGCTCAAGTTCCAGTAGCAATTCCAGCTCAAGCAGCAGTTCCAGCTCAAGTTCAAGCTCCAGCAGCAGTTCCGGAAGCTCCGGCTCCAGCGGGTCCAACGCAAGCAGTGCGAGCGCTCCCGGCAGTAGCAGCCCGGGTGGCGCAAGCGGCGCTTCGTCCTCTTCCGGTAACAGTGCCAGCCGTTCAGGCAGTGGCAGTACGAGCAGCAACGGCACGTCTGGCGGCGCCAACGGCGGCGATGGCAGCGAATCGGGTGATGGCGGTGAATGGTGGGGCAGAGGCACTGGCGGCGGTGACAACGGCCTCGAGGGGCAGGCGGGCAGCGTCGGCGAGAACGGCGGCCAGACGGGCGGCAGTGGTGCCGAGCCGGGCTTTGAAAATGGTGACGGTGCCGGGCTGCCAAGTATGGAAGACGTGCCCAGCATGGAAGACAGTGTCGCCAGCGGCAATGCTGCCGGCAACGGCGGCCAGGGCCAGCAGGTCGGCCGCGAAGGACAAGGCGAAGGCCAGGGCAATGGCAGCGGCGGAAGCAATCCCGGCCAGGGTCAGGGCGGCGGCACCGCAGGCAGTGCTGGCGCCATCCCAGGCGTGATCCCAGGAGTGATCCCCGGTGTTATTCCGGGCACGGGTGCAGGCACCGGTGGCCCGATAACGCCTGCTGAGCAAGTGGCTATTCTCGACGCCCAACTGGAAGCAGGTACCGGTGACTTCGACGCCATGATTCTGGAAGAGCAGGATCGGCAACGCTCCGCCACGCGCAGCAGCACGCCAACCAGCACCACTGATGCCAGCGAACAAAGCGCCGGCGGCAGCGGCGGCTACGGCGGCCTGGACACGCGCTACCCTGGTGGCGAAGTGGCCGATGCATCCAGCACCTACGGCGGCGGCATGGGTGGTATTGGCGGCGGACAACCCATGCCAGAGAATACCGCTCGCTTCCCACCGCCAGAGGACATCCCCTCGGGCGATGACGACGACGTGGTTGCTCGCCAGTTACGCGAGGCCGCAATGCGTGAAGCCGACCCCGCAGTGCGCGAAAAACTTTGGGACGAGTACCGCAAGTACAAGGGCATTTCACAGTGAGTGACAAATGCATCTGGCGCTGCAGCCCCACCGTCGTCCTGCTGACCAGTGTGTGCCTGCTCGCCGCCGGCTGCGTCAGCCAGACGGTGAAGAGCACCTCGGTTCCGCCGATTAATTCGCCCACCGAAACCGTCGCAGACGCGTTGCTGCTGGACGTGGGTATTGCGGTGTTTGACCCGGGCCTTGACGAAGTACCCGACGACGACGAGCAACCGGTCTACACCGAAGTGCGCAAGGCGGAAGCCCGCTTCATGCCTAACCAGGTGGCGCAAGCCATGCAACAAAGTGGTGCCTGGGGCGCGGTACGCGTGGTTCCAGACCCTGAGCGCGTATCCGATCTCTCGGTGCACGGTACAATTCTGCACTCCGACGGCGAACGGATTGAGCTGCAAATTCAGGCGATAGACTCACGGGGCTATGAGTGGCTCGACAAACGCTACGAGTCCCACGCCAGCAGTTACGCTTACCGCACCACCACGCGCAGCACCAATGATCCTTTTCAGGCGGTGTACAACACCATCGCCAACGACCTGTTACAGGCACTGCAAGAGTTACGCGACATCGACCGCCAGAACGTGCGCCTGGTCAGTGAGCTGCTGTTTGCCCAGGACTTTTCCCCAGAGGCCTTTGAGGGCTATCTGGCGCGCAATCCCAAGGATGTTTATCTGGTCATGCGCCTGCCCGCCGACAACGACCCGATGCTGGAACGAGTGCGCACGATTCGCGAGCGAGACCACATGTACATCGACACTATGCAGGCCTACTACGACAGCTTTGGCGAGGAGATGCTCGGCCCCTACGACGAGTGGCGCCGCCTCAGCTATGAGGAAGTCATCGCCATGCAGGAACTGCGCGCCGAGAGCCGCCGGCGTCTGATCGCCGGCGCGGTCGCAGTGGCCGCTGGTATTGCCGGCGCTGCCAACTCCGACAGTTATGAGCAGGCCGCAGCCAGTAACGTCGCCATTATCGGTGGCGGTTACCTGCTCAAGAGCGGTCTGGAAAAACGTAACGAAGCGCAAATCCACGTGCAGGCCCTGGAAGAAGTGGGCATGTCACTGGAATCGGAAATCACCCCCCAGGTGATTGAACTAGAGGACCGTAGCATCACACTGCAGGGCAGTGTGGACGACCAGTACGCCCAGTGGCGCTCGCTGCTGGCAGAAATTTACGCCACAGAGATTGGCAACCTGGAACAACCCGAAGCGTCAGCTGATACACTCTAGTTTTTCGACTGTCTCACTGAATGTCTGCGAATAACGAGCAACTCAAGCCCACTCCCTTTGACGTCGCCCCCACGGCGACGCCGGACAGCGCGCCGAAGACGACCACCCCGAGCTGGATGCTACCTGCATTGGGAGGGTTATTGCTGCTCGCCACGATTGTGGTGTTCTGGTTACCCAGTGCAATCACCCCCACCGCCCCGGAGCCACTGCCCACTC
Organism: Halioglobus sp. HI00S01; assembly: GCF_001635445.1. Taxonomy (NCBI): domain Bacteria; kingdom Pseudomonadati; phylum Pseudomonadota; class Gammaproteobacteria; order Cellvibrionales; family Halieaceae; genus Halioglobus; species Halioglobus sp. HI00S01. Next base: position 25,486 of record NZ_LWEE01000044.1, on the reverse strand, counting down.
AGGAAACACCCGCCCGCACGGCCACCAGCGGCCCCGTCCCCGCGGATACCTCCGGCGACCCGCCGCCCTCGCCCTGGTCCGATGCTCAGGATGCGAAACTGCGCAAGGCCGCCCAGGATGTGCTCGCCGAATTACTGGATATTCAGTTCGAGCTCGAGGAGCGCGGTGTGGCCCAATGGGCCGGAGAGGAATTCGCTGCCGCCAACGCCACGGCACTGGAGGGTGACGAGCTTTACCGGCAGCGCGAGTATGAGCAGGCGACCGCTCGCTATCAGCAGGGGTTGGAGCAGCTGCAAGCCATCAACAACGGTATTGGCGAGCGCGTCGATGCGCTACTGGCCCAGACAGAGGAGGCGCTGCAANCCGGCACCGCCGATGACGTCGACACCGCACTAGCGCTGGCAACCCTGATTGAACCGGAGAACGCCGCCCTGCCGGTACTGGCACAGCGGGCCGCCAATTACCCCGAGCTATTGCAACACCTGGCCACGGCGGCGGAGGCCGAAGCCAACGGCGATCTCGCACTGGCTCAGGCGAGCCTCAGCCAGGCCAACAACCTGGACGCCGCCCACTTGCGGGCAGAAGCCGAACTGGCCCGGGTCACCGAGGCGTTCACCACCGAGCAATTCAATGCCGCCATGAGTGAGGGCTACGCGGCGCTCGACAGCGCCAAATTCAAGCGCGCAAGGGACCGTTTCCGGCAGGCCGCCCAGCTACGACCGGGCTCCAGCGAAGCCAGCAGTGCCCTGCAGGAATTAGCCGGCGCGGAGCAAAGCGCATCGCTGGTGCAACTGCAGCGTGACGGCGCGCGCTTCGAAGCAAACGAAAACTGGCAACAGGCCCTGGCCAGTTATCAGCGCGCCCTTGGCATCGACAGCAACGTCAGCTATGCCAGCGAAGGTGCCAGCCGCGCCGCCGCCCGAGCCGAGCTGGACAAGCAACTCAGCGCCGTCATCGATGCGCCGGAGCGGCTCGCCGATATTGCCGTGGCCAGGGACAGCGCCGTGCTGCTCGAAGACGCCCGCGCCGCAACGCCGCAGGGGCCGGTGCTCGAGCAACAAATCGCTACGCTCGACAAACTACTGCGCCTGGCCAATACAGAAGTGGATGTCACACTGACCTCCGACGGCGAGACCGAGGTAATTGTTTACAAGGTGGCGCGGCTGGGCAAATTTCAGCAACAACAGCTCACGCTGCGCCCCGGTACGTATACCATCAGAGGCAGTCGCAATGGCTTTCGCGACGTTCTGGAAAAAATCACCATTACCCCCGATGGCCCTGAAGGAACCATTCTCATTGCCTGTCAGGAGCCCATTCTTTGAGCGAGCGCAACGACCCCATTCAACCGGCCAGCATCACACCGAGTGCGTTTGAACCCCTCGATGCCGCCGCACCCGCTGCACCCACCGAGCGCAATACCCGGCGCTGGATTCTGGGTGGGGCGGCGCTGCTGTTCGGTCTGCCCATGGCGTTTCTGTTCAGTTCACGCTCACTGGAAGTGGTGGTTGAAGCACAAGTGCCGGCCGAGGTGAGCGTCTCCGGCCTGGCCGTTCCCTTTGGCGACCGCTATCTGTTGCGCCCCGGCCAGCACCAGGTATCGGCCACCGCCCCCGGATACCACCCCCTAACCACCAAGATCACCGTGGGCGACGAGGCCAGCCAGCGCACAACGCTGGTACTCGCCCCGCTCCCCGGGCTGGTTACGATCACCACCCAACCGCCCGGCGCCACTGTCATCCTCGATGGTGAGCCCCTCGGGATAACACCGCTCGAAGCGCTACCGATCGAAGCCGGACCACACCAACTGCTGTTCGAAGCCCCCCGCTATTTGCCGGTAACCCGTGACCTTGAAGTGAACGGCCGCAATAACGCTCAGCAGCTCAGCGTTGCCCTCGCACCGGCCTGGGCGACATACCACGTCAACTCTGAACCACCTGGAGCTGACATTTTGGTCGACGGCGAGGCCCAGGGGCAGACCCCGGCCACAGTGGAGATTATTCAGGGCCAGCGGGAAATCACCCTGCAAAAACCCGCCTTTGCACCCTGGCGCCAGGCGCTGGAGGTCACGGCGGAGGCAGACAAGGATCTTGGCACTATTACCCTGACACCCGCCGCAGGCATTCTCAGCCTCAACAGCACGCCCAGTGGCGCCAATGTCACCATGAACGGCGAATTCCAGGGTCAGACGCCACTGGAGCTGACGATTGCCCCGGGCCGCAGCCATCGAATTGCCCTGTCCAAGCCCGGCTATGGGCGCAGCACTGAGACCATTGAGCTGGCTGCCGCGCAAACCGAATCGCGCACCGTCGTGCTCAAGGCGAAGACTGGCGATGTGAAGTTCAGCATCGCTCCGGCGTCGGCCGAACTGCGCGTCAATGGACGGCTCGTCGGCAAGGGGAGCCGCACGCTGGCTCTGCCGGCCGTGGCCCATCGCATTGAAGTCTCGCTGCCGGGCTATGCCGCACAAAGCCAACAGGTCACGCCCCGCCCCGGGCTGCTGCAGAAAGTGGCGATCACCCTGCAAACTGAGCAACAGGCGAGACTGTCGCGCAACAAACCCGAACTGGAAAACTCCGTGGGCCAGACCTTGCTGTTATTCGATCCGCAGGCATCGGCCATGGGTGACTTCACCATGGGGGCATCGCGGCGCGAAGCGGGCCGGCGAGCCAATGAGGTATTGCACCCGGTATCACTGCAGCGCATGTTTTATCTGCAAACCACCGAGGTCACCAACGCCCAGTTCCGCGAATACCAGGCCGATCACAAATCCGGCCAGATCGAGGGCAACAGCCTCAACCGCAACGATCAACCCGCCGTGGCCCTGAGCTGGCAACAGGCTGCCTCGTTCTGTAACTGGTTGAGTAAACGTGAAGGCCTGCCGCCCTTTTACCGCGAGAACCAGGGCATTATCACCGGCTTTAACCCCTCCTCTACCGGCTATCGCCTGCCCACCGAAGCGGAGTGGTCCTGGGCGGCACGCACCTACAAAGGTACACTGCTGAAGTTCCCCTGGGGCGATGCCTTTCCGCCGCCTGCCACCGCCGAGAACTACGCGGACAACACCTCAGCCTATGTCACGGGGCGGATCCTCAATGGCTATAAGGATGGCTTTGTGGTGAGCGCGCCGGTGGGTTCCTTCAAACCCAACCATCGCGGCCTGTACGATCTGGGTGGCAATGTGGCGGAATGGGTCCACGATGTGTACAGCATTCCCAGCGCCGATGGCGCGACCAGCACCGATCCGCTGGGGGCACAGACCGGTGACAACTACGTAATTCGCGGCGCCAGCTGGTCGCACAGCCGCATCGGCGAACTGCGTTTATCTTATCGCGACTACGGCGCCGGTGGGCGTGACGATGTGGGCTTCAGGGTGGCGCGCTATGCGGATGAGTAGCGCACGTTTTACACTGCGGGCTGTCATACTGGGGTGGGCGGTGTTGCTGAGTACAGCTGCAGTGATTGCGCAGGAGAGTGATACTGATCAGCAAGAAGAAACGTCAAACGTTTCCGAGACCGAGTCTGCGCCAGCGAGTGAAGCCAGCGACACGAATGATAGTGAACGTGGCTCGGGGTCGCCGTTTGACTACGAGGCCTCGGAACAGATTTCAGAAGACTTGTCCGTATCCTTTCCGGTGGACATATAGGACCTGCATATGAAGCAACGGATGTCATCCGAGTTTATCTACCAGCTATTCGCGCTGCTGATCGCGGTGATCGTGGTGCACGCCGCTTACGTCGGCGCCATCCGCCCGGCGGCGCAGGCCCAGATAGAGCAACAGCAGGCCTTACAGGCCAGCGGCGAGGATTACGTGCCCCAGCGCACCCTGGCGGTAGTGATTCGCGACTTGGAGCAGGAGGCCTGTTTTATCCTGCTGATCTGGGCTCTGGCCATCATGGGCTACAAGGGCCGCCGCACCATGGCTGAGCAGGCGCTGGTCGAGCAGCGCCTGCTGGACATTCCCGAAGGGACCAGCGTCCTGCCGGAAGACGCCCGGGAGTACAGCCGTTCCCTGGAGGCCCTGCCTGAGCAGGAACAGGATTACCTGTTGCCGCGCACGTTGCTCGCCGCGCTGCAGCGCTTTGCCACTACCGGCAATATTCAGGCGGTATCCGATACCGTTAAAGAGAGCTGCGAGATTGAGGCCGACCGCCTCGACTCAGAGCTATCCATGGTCCGGTACATCGCCTGGGCCATTCCGTCGATCGGCTTTATCGGCACCGTGCGCGGTATTGGCGACGCCCTCGGCCAGGCCTACAAGGCCGTTGAAGGCGATATCTCCGGCGTGACCGTGAGCCTGGGCGTTGCCTTTAACAGCACCTTCGTGGCGCTGGTGCTGTCGATCATCATCATGTTCTGCCTGCACCAGCTGCAGCTCTCCCAGGAGCGCCTGGTACTGGATTGCCAGCGCTACGCCGACAAACGCCTGCTGCGCCACCTGGTGAACTGATATGTCACTGGCACTGCTGGACATAAACGACTGCAACCTGCGTCTGTGGCACGGCAATTCCCCGCAGCCCAGCCCGGGCTACGCCCTGCTGCAGGGCAAAAACTATCGCTACGGTGCCGACGCCCGGGCAGCGGCCAGGCTGGAGCCGCGCAAAGTGAATACGCGCTACTGGTGGCAACTGAACACCGANCCTTTGCAGCCGCCGCTGGGGCCGGCGCGCCACACCGCTGACCTGGTACACGGCCATTTACTGGCCCTGCACCAACAGGCTGGCGCTCCAGGCGAGCTGGTGATTGCAGCCCCCGCCACCATGGGCCGGGAGCAATTATCCCTGCTGCTGGGCATCGCCCAGCAGTGCCCCTTCGAGGTGGTAGGACTGGTTAACCGCAGCACCCTGCTGGCCAGCGCCCATGCCCCACTGGAAGCGAGCTACCACCTGGAAATCCAACTGCACCAGGCGGTGCTGTGCACCGTGCAGGACGATGGCGGACACGTGCAGGTCGGCCGCAGCCAGGCCCTGCCGGGGTGCGGACTGCTGCAGCTGCAGGAACGGATTGTCGAGGTTGTGGCCGCCCAATTTATTCACCAGACCCGTTTCGACCCGCGCCGCAAGGCAGCCAGTGAGCAACGACTCTACAATGCTATCCCCGAACTGCTGCGCACCTTGGCCGGCACGGCTGAAAGTAACCTTGAAATCCAGGGTTACCAGGCGCGCATTGGCCGCGACGACCTCAATGCCTGTGGTGAAAAACTGTTTGCGACAGCCAGCGCTGCGCTGGGAAACCAGGGCGCTGGCGCCACCGTCCTGGTGGAGCCCCTGCTGGCGCTTTTACCGGCTGCAGCCGAGCATCTACCTGGCCTGAGCACAACCGACGGCGACAGCTGCTGGCAGGCCGCGCTCAGCCACGGCGACGTATTGCGTGCGGGCAGCACAGGCCTCAGTTTCGTGGACCGCCTGCCCCGCTTGGCAACCAACCGTCCCGCGCCAGCGAGCACGCCGGAGCCAGCCCCGACCACCCCCTCGGCCGATACCCAACCGGCCGTGGAAGAGGTGCGCAGCGAACCGGAATCCGCGCCCGCAGACGGTCCCAGCCATTTACTCATCGGCAGCACGGCTACCCCCCTGGACCCGGCCGGCACCCCCATCGGTCCTGAGGCGACGCTGTATGTACGCGGCGGCCAGTGGCTGGTCCGCTCTCCCGCACCGGTCAAAGTCAACGGTGACACCTGGCGCACCGGCCGGGGTCTGGTGATTGGCGACGAGCTGCACACGGCCGACGGGCAGCGGCTGTTGCTCATTGAAGTACGGTCCGCCGGAGCGTAAACCGTGGCCAGGCGCAAGCGTCAGTTCAACACCTTCAACCTGAGTTTTCTGGACATCATGTCCTGTGGCTTCGGCGCGGTGGTGCTGGTGTTCCTGATTATCGATCACTCAATCGAGGTGCAATCGGACGAGCTGAACCAGGACCTGCTTTCGGAGGTGAACTTTCTGGAAGAAGAGGTCACCGAGGGCCAGGAAGGTCTGGTGCGCCTGCGTAACACGCTGTCGGATATTGACCTGCAAATGGTAGAAGCCCAGGGACTGGCGACCCGGATTATCGAGGAAATCGAGGAGTACGAGGCGCTGATTGAATCTCTGCGCGCCGAGGGCTTTGACGACGATGAGGATATTGAATCCCTCAAAGCCGAGATTCTGGCGCTGGAATCAGAGCTCAAAAAGCTGCAGTCGGCGGCCGAACAGGACGGCGGTCGCAGTGCCCGCTCCTACCTGGGCGAAGGCAACCGCCAGTACCTGACCGGGCTCAACCTCGGCGGCCGCAATATCGCTATTTTGCTGGACACGTCCGCCAGTATGCTCGCTGATCGACTGGTAAATATCATCCGCCTGCGCAATATGGACCCGGTGCTGCAGCGCGAGGCAGACAAGTGGACACGCGCGGTAAACACCGTGAACTGGCTGACGGCGCAGCTACCAGTGAATGCCGACTACCAGATCATCACGTTTAATACCGAGCCCAGTTGGGCGGTGCCGGATACAGCCGGCCAGTGGCTGGAGGTAGCCGACCAGGCCCGTTTGGAAGATATTTCCGAACGCCTGGCCAAGATTACCCCCGCTGGTGGCACCAGCCTGGAGAACGCGTTTCTGGCGCTGCAGAAACTGTCTCCGGCGCCGGACAACATTTTCCTGATTACCGATGGCCTGCCCACCCAGGGCCGCGCCGCACCGCGAGGCAGCAAGGTCAGCGGCCGCGACCGGCTGGGCCACTACCAGCGGGCCATTCAACAGCTACCGGCCGGCGTGCCCGTGAACGTGATTCTCGCACCCATGGAAGGTGACCCGGCCGCCGCATCGGCCTTCTGGCAGCTCGCCCAGAATACCCGCGGCTCTTTCCTGAGCCCTTCCAAGGACTGGCCCTGATGGCCCGCCGCAGAGCCACCGAAGAGTTCTCGCTGTCGTTCCTCGACGTGATCTGTTGTGGATTCGGCGCGGTGATTCTGCTGCTGATGATTACCAAAACCGTGCAGCCACAGATCATCGAGGCGTCCACCGTAAATCTTGAGGGCAAGCTGGCTGAGTTACAGGAGCAGGTCCACGAAATTCGCGGTGAGACCGTTATCCTCAATCGCGACCTCAACGCCAAGCAGGAACAACTCTCGGAACGGGACGAACGCATCGCCATTTTGCGCGGCAAGCTCGCCGCCACCCGCTCGCGCTACGACAGCCTGCAAACCGAAACCAGCAGCAACGAAATCATTACCGACCAGTTGGCGGTGGCGCGCCAGCAACTCAGCGATGAAATGGAGCGCTTGCTGGGCCGACAATACCAATCCAAGAACAACCTGATTGGCGGCATCCCAGTCGACAGCGAATACATTATTTTCATTATCGACACCTCCGGCTCGATGTTCTCATTTGCCTGGGAACGCATGGTGCGCGAGGTGGAGGCTACCTTGAGTATTTACCCGGAGGTAAAGGGCATTCAGGTGATGAACGACATGGGCCAGTACATGTTCAGCCGCTATCGGGGCCAGTGGATTCCAGACACACCGGGGCGCCGCCAGGTCATTATGCAGAACTTGCGCAACTGGAATGTGTTTAGCAATTCCAGCCCGGTCGAGGGCATCACTGCGGCGATCCGCACGTTCTATGATCCCGGCAAGAAGATCAGCCTGTACGTGTTCGGCGACGAATTCACCGGCCAGTCGATTGCCGAGGTGGTGGAGACAGTCGATCGCATTAATCGTGAGGACGCCAACGGCAACCGCCTGGTGCGAATCCACGGCGTTGGATTTCCCGTACAATTTATCCGGGCACCACATTTGCAGACGACAGGCATACGCTTCGCTACACTCATGAGGGAACTGGCTTATCGCAATGGAGGAACCTTTGTCGCGCTCAACGATTTCCGCCCCTGACCTGCGCTGGTTACTGGGGGCCGTGTTCGGTCTGCTGCTGGCTGGCTGTGGCCCGGCCAAAGTCATTGTTGAAGGCAACTTTCCCTCGCCGCTAATGGCGCCGCTGCCCATGAAACTCGGTATCTGGTATCCCGAGGATTTCAGCGGCCACGAGTTCTTCGACCAGGCCAAGAGTCGCTCCGATTCAGACTGGCTTGTGCAAACCGGCGCCGCCCAGGTGCAGATGTGGGACACCCTGTTGGCGGGCATGTTCGTTGAAACCGTGCACATGAAAGGCGAGCCCGGCCCGGGGCAGATGAATCAGCTGGTCGATGCCGTACTGATACCCGAGGTCGACGAACTGCAGTACGCCATTCCCGCCCACACCAACGTCAAGGTCTACGAGATCTGGATGCGCTATCGCTTCCGTCTGGTGACAACCGGTGGTGACCCGATTACCGACTGGACCATGACCGCTTACGGCAAGACGCCCACTGCCTTCCTTCAGAGTGACGCGGCGGCGGTAAACCTGGCGGCGGTCATGGCCCTGCGGGATGCCGGAGCCAATTTTGCCACCAACTTTGCAAGGGTACCGGGGGTGAAAACCTTCCTCGATGAACTGCATGTCGAACCACTGGAGACCGGATTGTGAGTGTTGTTAAACAGCTCTGGCGCAGCGCTGCCATCGGCCTGATCGTCATTGCCACCAGTGGCTGTGTCACCTCTACGGTGGACGAAATGGTGTTTAACGAGCCAGTGGAAGGCATCGGCGATTCCACTGTGGTCATTCTCGGTCGCCGCCACGCGGCAGACTACGAAACCGAGCCGGATTTCATTCGCTGCGTTGGCAAACATATTTCCAGCCGCGACCCGAGCATTACCGTGGTAGGCGAGCTGGATTTCGTCAATTCGCTCTACCCCTGGTTTGAGCCGCGCACGGCGCCATTGCATCCCCAGGACATCAACCGGCTGCTGGAGCAGGAGCCGGTTGCCGAGCGCATGGCAGAACTGAAAACCGAGTATATGATCTGGATCGACGGGCGCACCGAGCGCGGCGATTCAGCGGGTTCCATGACCTGCGGTATCGGCCCCGGCGGTGCGGGCTGCTTTGGCTTTGGCACCTGGAGCGACGACTCCAACTACGAGGCGGTGATCTGGGACTTTACCGACCAGGCGGAAGTGGGACGGGTTAATACCACCGCCAGCGGCCAGTCCTACATGCCCGCCGTGGTGGTGCCCATACCGATTATCGCGCCGGTGCAGGGCACCGCCTGTGATGGCATTGGCGACCAGTTACTGGAATTCCTCTCCAGCGAGTACTGAGGCGATGCGTTTTCTGGCCTGTTGCACACTCCTGCTGACCCTCGCGCTCACCGCCCAGGCCGCCAGCAAATACGACGAGGCGCACCAGAAGATCGTCGACGCCGGGCAACTCTATGACGACCCCGAGCTGCAGGCCTATATCGATCGCATAGGCCAGCGCCTGGTTGCCCACAGCGACGAGCCCGACGGCAAGTTCACCTTCAGCGTGCTGGACACCGATGTGATCAACGCCTTTGCCGCCCAGGGTGGGTATATCTATATCAGCCGCGGCCTGCTGCCCTACCTCGAAAATGAGGACGAGCTGGCAGGGGTCATCGGCCACGAAATCGGCCACATCACCGGCAATCATCACGGCCGACGCAAAACCGCTGATGTCACCAGCAAAATCATCTCCACCGCGGCGTATATCTTTACCGGCAGCGGCGATCTTGCGGACGCTTCGAGCATGTACGGCGCCGAGCTGATCAGCGGCTTTGGTCGGGAAATGGAGCTGGAGGCCGACGGCCTGGGTGCAGAGTATATGTATCGCGCCGGCTACGACCCGCAGGCGTTGCTGCAGGTCATTGGCGTACTCAAGGACCACGAACAGTTTCAGCGCACCGCCGCCCGGGCCAGCGGCAGACCCGGTGGCACCTACCACGGGGTGTATGCCACCCACCCGCGCAATGACAAACGCCTGCAAACGGTCATTGGCGCAGCCTCAGAACTGGATGACGGCACCTATATCGAGAGCCCGGAAATTCCCGGTGAGTTCAAGCAGCGCACCGAAGGCCTGGTGTGGGGTGAAAGCGTCCAGAGCGAGCGCGACGACAACCGCTTCTACCACAACAAGCTCGAATTCACCTTCGAACCGCCCGAGGGGTGGACGGTGCAGACCACAGGACAGGCGGTGGTGGCCAGCGCCCCGGATCGCAGTGCGTCACTGACGATTTCCCTGCGCCGTCGCGATGCCAACGCCTCGACGCAACAGGTTCTGGAAGACAATGCCAAGGGCGACCTCAGCGCCGGCGAAGCCCTGGAACAGGCAGGCCTCAAGGGCTATACCGCCATCGCCAGCGGCGCCGGCAGTGCCCGCCGACTGGCGGTGATCGATTACAAGTATAGCTATCTGCTTGAGGGCCAAGCGGACGATTTCGCCGCCGCCGACCCGGCCCTGCTGGCCAGTATCAAGAGCTTCCGCCCCACGCATCCCAAGGAGCGGGCCGCCGGCGCAGGCCAGTATCTGCGCTATATCCGGGTACCGCGGGGCGCAACGGTGGCGAGCATTGCCGCAGACATGAACATTCCCCAGGCCGAGGCGCAGCTGCGCCTGATCAATGGTCTCTACCCACGCGGCGAGCCGCGCACAGGGGATTGGTTCAAAGTCGTTCGCTGAAGAACCCGAGTATTCATGACGCCAGGCACAGGCCTGGCTCTTGTTGCTATTGCTCGCGCTGTTGCACTAGCACCCAGGGTGCAGCTACCACCGCCCACAGTTCCTGATTGGTCTCGTACCAGGCCAGCGCCTCCGATTCCTTCACCGCGGCCACTGCGCCACTGGTAATCCACTGCTGGAACTGCTCGGTGTTATCCAGGCCCAACTGCACGGCCACCTCCACGAGATCGAGTTCGCTGCTCACTCGAACGACAGCGCCGCGGGCATAGTAGGTCTGCAATTCATGCCATTGGATGCGGGCGGTCTGGCCGTGGTATTCACGGCGCAGCAAGGTCTGGCGGTCTTCCGGCAGGGCATCGTCCGCAGGCGTCTGGGGGGTATCAGCCATATTTCTCATCCGCCACAAAGGGATTGGTGCGTCGCTCTTGGCCGAAGGTGCTGGTGGGACCATGGCCAGGGATAAACGTAATGTCATCGCCGAGGGGGAACAGCTTGTCGCGAATCGAGCTCACCAGTTCTTCATGGTTGCCGCGCGGGAAATCAGTGCGTCCAATCGACCCCTGGAACAACACATCACCAACCCAGGCGACCTGCTGGGGCCGATACAGAAACACCACATGACCAGGCGTATGACCAGGGCAGTGAAACACCTGCAGGGTCTGCTCACCCACGGTGACAGTGTCGCCGTCGTCCAGCCAGCGGTCCGGCTCAAAGGCATCCGCGTGGGGAAAGCCCGCCATCTTGCACCACTCCGGAAGCTTCTCGAGCCAGAAATTGTCCTCGACATGAGGGCCTTCAATTTTTACACCCAGTTGCTGGCGCAGCAAATCGCCGGCAGCGCAGTGGTCCATATGCGCATGTGTGAGAATAATCTTTTCGACGGTAGCACCCATTTTTTCGACCGCTTCAAGAATGCGCTCGACGTCACCGCCCGGGTCGACAATAGCCGCCTTGTTCGTGGACTGGCACTTGATGATGGAACAGTTCTGCTGGTACGGCGTCACCGGCACAATGGTGCACTGAATGGACATGGATAGGCCCTGCTGTTGATCGGGCGGCAAGGATACCACAGCCCGGTCCCGGGCTGTGGCATTCAAAGGCTATCAGGCCCGGGCGGGTACCGCCGCGTCGTCGGCTTCCTGATCGGCTTTCGGGTCGTCGTAAACGCCCTGTTCGAACTGATTTTCGGACTTGCCGACAATCACCGAAATCGTCGCATCGCCGGTCACATTGACCGCAGTGCGCACCATATCAAGCAAACGGTCGACACCAATGATCAGGGCAATGCCTTCGACCGGCAAACCGGCCTGCTCCAACACCAGAGCGAGAGTAATCAAGCCCACGCCCGGCACGGCCGCGGTACCGATAGAGGCCAAGGTCGCGGTCAGGATAACGGTGATGAAATCACCCATGGACAAGTCGACACCGTAAACCTGGGCGATAAACACCGTGGCCACACCCTGCATGATCGCCGTGCCATCCATGTTGATCGTGGCACCCAGCGGCACGGTAAAGCCGGCCACGGAGTTGTGTACGCCAAGGCGTTTTTCTACCGTGCGCAGGGTAATCGGCAAGGTGGCACCTGAAGAAGCTGTACTGAATGCAAAGGCCCAGATGGGGCGCATTTTCTTCAGCAGTATGCGCGGCGACAGACCGGTCATGCTCTTGAGCAGCAAGGTATACACCCCCAGGGCATGCAACAACAGCACACCGATGACCGTAAACACGTAGGTGGCCAGATCGAGGATCGCGCTAATACCGAGATTGGAAAAGAGCTTGGACAACAGCGCAAACACGCCGTAAGGCGCGAGGGTCATGAGAATTTCCACCATCTTCATGATGATGGCATCCATGTCGCGGAAGAAGCTGGCCATGCGCCGGCCGGGCTCGCCCGCGTGGGAAATGGCATAGCCAAACAACAGTGCAAACACGATGATCTGCAGCATCTTGCCGTCAGCCATGGCACGCACGGGGTTGGAAGGGAAGATATCGACCAGCACATCGCCCAGCGGCGGCGCTGGGCGCGGCTCGAAGGCGGCGGCGCCAGCCATTTCGACGCCGGAGCCGGGGCTGATCAGGGCCGCGAAAACCAGGGCCAGGGTAATCGCAATGGCGGTGGTTGCCAGGTAAAAGCCCAGTGTTTTGACCGCAATCGGCCCCATACGTGCACTGTCACCCAGTGACGATGAACCACAGATCAAGGACACTAGCACCAACGGCACCACCAGCAGCTTCAGCGATGCAACGAAGATGCGACCAATTACGTCAAACAGACCGCCCACCAGATAGCCGTCGATAATCTGCTTAATGCCGTCGCCGATACCGGCGCTATGCATAATCAGATTAATCACTGAGCCGGTGACGATACCCGCCACCATAGCAATCAGGATGCGATTGGTGAGACTCATTCGGGACACTCCCCAAGCTCGTAACCCGTCACGGCATCGTCGGCACAGGCGTTACAGGGGGAGGCATAGGTTTTCTGACCACCGGCCGCCAGATCAGCGCACACAGGGTTGTACTCCATGGTACAGACCTGGGGGCGCTCACCACTACATTGGTTGGCCTGTGAAGGCGTGGGCTGCGAACTCTGGCAGCCAGCGAGTGACAGCAACAGCAAAATACCCAGGGCGGTGCGCATGGGGGAAGCTCCAGTAAAGGCGTTATTTGTGCGCAAGCCTAACACTGGCTGGCAATTGTGTCAGCCGTCTTGGAGGGTACGTGGCAACAGGGTAAGTGCCAACTCACCGCAGCCCGGGCGCAGTTCAGACCAGCGCTCAAGGCCCAGTGACAGGCGGGCATAACCGGCGGTTGGCAAGTTATCGAGTGCATGGCGCCCGGTGAGCTCATTCACCAGTTCTGTCAGCGCCGGATTGTGGCCGATCACAAACACTTCAACGAGGCTGTCATCCAGCCGCTGTAGCCAGCGATACAGGACGTCTACAGAGAAGGTGTACAGGGCTTCGTCGGTGATATGCGGCAAGTCCGCCAGTGCCGGCCAGCCCTGACAAAGCCCCTCGCGGGTCAGCTGGGCACGCCGGGCCGGGCTGACCCTCATCACCAATGGAGCCAGATCCCTGGCCAATGCGGCACCCATACGGGGCGCGTCGCGCCGACCGCGTTTATTCAGGCCGCGCTCTGGATCCGCAAGCCCGGGCTCGCTCCAGGAGGATTTGGCATGGCGCAACAGGTGAAGTGTTTTCATGGGCATTCCCGGCAGAGGCCACGAAATAGAGTCTATACTTGGTTAGCTGTCTACGCGAGGAACCAACAATGGCCCATTCGGTGAAGCTCCGCGACTACCTCATCCCCAACCCGGCCACGGTCAAACCCGGTGACAGCGTGCTGGATGCCATGCAAATTATCATCAATAACAAGATCTCCGGCGTCTGCGTGGTGGACGACCAACACAATCTGGTGGGTATTCTCTCGGAGCTCGACTGCCTCAATGCCTCACTGGGCTCGCTTTATAACGACAGCGGCATCGGCCTGGTGCGGGATCACATGGCCGACAGCGGCCTGATCGTGGCACACCCGGAAGAAGACATTATCGATGTTGCCCAGGATATGCTCGCCAAAACCAAACGCCGCCGCCCGGTCGTGGAAAACGGCCGCCTGATTGGCCAGGTCACCTGCCGCCAGTTACTAAAGGCCATTGCCCAGTTCCAACGCTAAGGGCTTTTAACGAAATACCCTATTCTCATGTGAGCGGCCGTGCCGCATAATGCAGCTCTACGCAGTATTCTCCACCGGTAACAGCAAGAACAATATCCAATGATTCAATCGATTCCCCAGCGTATTGCTGAAGAACTGAGCGTGCGTGAAGCACAGGTTAACGCCGCCATCGGCCTGCTCGACGAGGGCGCCACTGTTCCGTTTATCGCCCGCTACCGTAAAGAAGTCACCGGCGCCCTGGACGACACCCAGATGCGCAACCTGGAAGAGCGCCTGCACTATCTGCGGGACATGGAAGAGCGTCGAGAAACCATCCTCGCCTCCATCGATGAACAGGGCAAGCTAACCCCTGAACTGAAGAAATCTCTGCTCGAGGCAGACACCAAGAATCGCCTCGAAGACCTGTACCTGCCCTACAAACCCAAGCGCCGCACCAAGGCCCAGATCGCTCGCGAGGCGGGCCTGGAACCGCTGGCGGACGCACTGCTGGACGACCCCACCCAGGACCCGGAAGCACTCGCTCCGGCCTACTGCAACAAGGAAGCGGGTATCGAGGATAACAAGGCTGTTCTGGACGGCGCTCGCCAGATCCTCATGGAGCGTTTTGCCGAAGACGCTGACCTGCTGGCCAAACTGCGCCAGTTCCTCACCGACAATGCCCTGCTGGCGTCGCGCCTGATGGAAGGCAAAGAGAACGAAGGCGCCAAGTTCCGCGATTACTTTGAGCATACCGAAGCACTCGCCAAGGTGCCCTCACACCGGGCACTGGCCATGTTCCGCGGCCGCAACGAGAGCATTCTCAACCTCAACCTGGTAATGGATGCCGACGAGAAACCCACCGACGCACACCCCTGTGAAGCCATGGTGGCCGACCACTGGAAGATCGAAGATCACGGCCGCCCCGCCGACCGCTGGCTGCGCGAAGCCGTGCGCTGGACCTGGCGGGTCAAGTTGCTCACGCACCTGCAGACCGACCTGCTGGGGCAATTGCGTGAGCGCGCTGAGGCAGAGGCGATCGAGGTGTTCGCCCACAACCTCAAAGACCTGCTGCTGGCCGCGCCCGCTGGACAAAAAGCCACCATTGGCCTGGACCCCGGCCTGCGTACCGGCGTCAAAGTCGCGGTCATCGATGCCACCGGCAAAGTGCTGGACCACGGGGCCATATTCCCCAATCCGCCGCAGAAAAAACTGCAGGAGGCGGAAGCTACCCTGTTGCATATGATTCGCCAGCACAATGTGGAACTGATCGCCATCGGCAACGGCACCGCCAGCCGTGAAACCGACAAGTTTGTCGGCGACCTGTTCAAGGCCAACCCGGATCTCAACGTACGCAAAGTCATGGTGAACGAGGCCGGCGCCTCTATCTACTCCGCATCAGAATTCGCTGCGCGCGAATTCCCGGATCTGGATGTGACCATTCGCGGCGCCATTTCCATTGCCCGCCGCCTCCAGGACCCGCTGGCAGAGCTGGTGAAGATCGAGCCCAAGTCGATCGGTGTCGGCCAGTACCAGCACGATGTCAGCCAGGTGCAACTGGCACGCCAGCTGGATGCCGTAGTAGAAGACTGTGTAAACGCCGTGGGCGTGGACGTGAATACCGCGTCGGCCCCCCTGCTGGCACGGGTCTCCGGGCTCAACCAGAGTATTGCCACCAATATCGTCAGCCTGCGCGACGCCCAGGGCAAATTTGCCAACCGCAAGGCCCTGATGGATGTGTCGCGCTTTGGCGAAAAAACCTTTGAGCAGGCCGCGGGCTTTTTGCGCGTCAGCGGTGGTGACAACCCGCTGGACGCCTCGGCGGTACACCCGGAATCCTACGGTGTCGTGGAGGACATCGCCGCCCAGAAGCAACGCGAAGTGCGCGGCATCATCGGCGACAGCAGCTTCCTCAAGGATCTGAACCCGGCAGATTACACCAGTGACCAGGTCGGCCTGCCCACGGTCCGCGACATTATTGCCGAACTGGATAAGCCCGGCCGCGACCCGCGCCCGGAATTCAAAATGGCCGAGTTCCAGGACGGGGTGGAGAAAATCTCCGACTTGCGCCCGGACATGATCCTGGAAGGCACGGTGACCAACGTGACCAACTTTGGCGCCTTTGTGGATATCGGTGTCCACCAGGATGGTCTGGTGCACATCTCCGCGCTGGCGGACAAGTTTGTCAAAGACCCGCGGGACGTCGTCAAGGCCGGTGATATTGTGCGTGTCAAAGTCATGGAAGTGGACGAGGCGCGCAAGCGCATCGGCCTGTCCATGCGCATGGGCGACAAGGCCGGCGAACAGGAGCAGCGCGGCGGCGGCCAGCGCCGCGACAAGCGCGGTGGTCAGCGCAACTTCAAGCAGCGCCAGGAAAAGCCAGCGGCCAATAACGCCTTTGCCGCCGCGTTTGCCAACGCCAAGCAGCGCAAGTAAACCGCCGGCCGCTGCCTAGGCGCAGTGTTCGCGGTACCTAAGCGCAGCGCTCACGGTAATAACCGAGCAGGATTTGCGCCGCCTCATCTGGCGTGTCTACCAAGTCGACAATGTTCAGGTCGTCGTCACTGATAAAGTGATTGGCCTGAACCTTGTTGACCACCCAATCGTGCAGCCCCGCCCAGTAATCGCGCCCCACCAACACAATCGGACGCTGTTCCAACTTGCCTGTTTGAACAAGGGTGAGTAACTCAAACAGTTCGTCGACGGTGCCAAAGCCGCCCGGGAAAATCGCGAACCCGATGGCGTAGCGAATGAGCATGAATTTGCGGGTGAAGAAGTAGCGAAAATCGATGTCGATATCCAGATATGGATTCGCCAGCTGCTCATGCGGCAACTCGATGTTGAGGCCCACTGACTGCCCGGGCTCACCGTAGGCGCCGAGATTGCCTGCCTCCATAACGCCGGGGCCACCGCCGGTAATCACGGTAATGCCCTCGGCGGCAAGCTGGCGGGCCAGTTCGCGGGCGGCCTGGTATTCCCAGTCTTCAGGTTTGGAACGGGCGCTGCCAAATATACTTACCGCCGCGCCAATATCCGAGAGGCTGGAGATGCCGTCGCGCAATTCATCCTCAATCCGCGCGATACGCGCCTGCTCCTCGGGGCTCAGGCCGACACCCGGGGGTAACCCTTTGTCAGTCATAGCACTCTCCTTAGATAAGCTCTTTCACTATTGGACACGCCCAGCCCGAAATCATTCCCAACCGAGTTCGGCGGCATGTAGATGCAGAGGCGAAGCACCCTCACGCCGGTGGCGCTGCTGCAACCAGGGAGCGAGCTGCCCCAGCAATGCCGGAGTGCTATAGACCAGCGGCAAGGTCAGCAGCAGGGAATCGCCGGCACTGTTTAATAAGATCAGATGCTCAGGCCGCTGTGGCGTGGGCAAAATCTCCAGTGCGTCCCAGTCTACTGCGACGCTATGGCGCTGCTGCCAGGCCAGTTCCGTCGCCAGCTCTTCAGCCTCCTGCATCAACTGCTCACATAAACTGCGCTGCAAACCGAGCTGACCACCCGCCCGGAACGTCAGCGACAGGCCCGCATGGCTGCACACCGGGCCAGCGGCGCTGAACTCCCAGCGCGGGCTGACACTGGCTGCCGACATCGGAATGGGCGCTTCAGCGACCAGCGTGCGAGTGAGTTCGTTACACCGGGTGCCGGTACAGAAGCGGGTGAGGACAGCTTGTTCATAACCGGGCTGCTGATCCTTACGTGGATGCGCCAGCAGAATGGTCCGCCCCGCTACCGACACAGCCGGTACCTCGTGCGCGTGGCTGCGCAGTTCCACCGGCAATCCCAGCTCGATATCATCGCGCACCAGCATCAGCTGCCCGGCGTACTGCTCCACTGCCCGCGACCATCCCAGCAAGCGCCCTGCCCGGTCGGATTCACGGGCTTCGCCCCGGGCGAGATCCGCCTCGGCCAGGTAGATCTCCGCCAGTTCCAGCAGGGCAATGGTGGCGAAGCGACGCCGCTCGGTTTCCTCACCGGTGACCAGGGCACTCACAGTGCGCTGATAGCGGGACGCCGTGTCGTCGGCGGGCTCGTCCTGGGCAACGCCAGGGGAGGAGCCGGCCAGGATCATTACCAATACCAGGCCATTGGCGAACCGCGCCGCGAAACGACCTGGGCCAACCACGGTTTACGCCTTAGCCAAAGACGTAGAAGACCAGCTTGTTGCCGTCGGGGTCGCGCACATAGGCGCCGTAAAACATGTCGGGGATACGCTGCCCCGGCTCACCCTCACAGCTACCACCCAGGGCGATCGCCTTGTGGTAGAGCTCGGCGGCCTTCTCCTTGCTGGGCGCAGTAATCGCCACCATGTTGCCATTGCCCGGCTGCGGATCATTCTCGTCGTAGGGAATACACACCGACAGCATGGGTGCATCCATGCCTGAACCGATAAACGCAATCCGGCCAATGTCCATCAACACAGTGGCACCAAGATCAGCCAGCAGTTCGGTGTAAAAGGCCTTGGCCTTGTCCATGTCGTTAACGCCAATGGTTACGTAACCAATCATGATGAGATTCTCCTTAAGGTAAGTGATGCTGCTATGCTGCAGCGAGTATAACCATAATTCAGACCGTGCATGACAAAACGAGTGGTAATCACCGGAGCGACCAGTGGTCTGGGCAAACAACCGCACTGGCCCAGGCCGGCGCAGGCACAAGGCTGGTGATATGTTCCGAAAATTCTGCGGCCCTGGAAGCCACTCTCAGTGAAATGGGTGGCGATAGCGATCGCTTATGCGGACTGGTCTTCGATGTCACCGACCCGGACATGGTTGAGTCAACCGCCAAGCGCGAGGGGCGCATTATCAATCTCACTGGCCGCGGCGAGAACGGGCCGGTGAAAGACGCTGCTTTACAGCGCAAGCAAATCCTGGGGGCGGACTCTTACCCTGTCTCTAGCCAAAGAGGAAAGTGAACACGGGATCGAGCTGGCAACGCTTAATCCCGGGCTGACCCTGACCGGCCTTACAGCAACACCGCTGGTGCTGGCTGGCAAGCAACAGGCGCAAATGAAAGGATTACGCAAGGTGATGCCGCTACTGGGTGACCCGGCGAGCAAACCGGCAGCCTCGCTGGCAAAAGTTCGCACTGCAAGACGCTCCCCTGAAACCGGAGTGTTGTCATCGGCGCCTGCTACCCCATGTTCTAAAGCGCCTGCTGACAGGCCAGCGTGCTGACATTGATGTCGATGCGATTACGCCGCGGGTTGTCGAGCCGGAACATTCCCGCTAGATTGACCCTCGTTAACAGCCCACCACGGAACTGCCTATGATCCTGACCTTCAACGACGTCATCACCGAAGCGGAACACGCTCAAATTATGCAGGCCGTTTCCCAAGCTGAATTTATTGACGGCAAGGCCACCGCTGGCTGGGCTGCCAGGGAAGTCAAAAACAACACTCAGATCAAAAGCGGCACCGATGCCATCAAGACCGTCAACGAAATCGTTCTGAATGCACTGCGCAGACACGAAGAATTTCGCGCCGGCACCCAGCCGAAGCAATTGCACTCGGTATTGGTCAGCCGCTACTAGCCGGGCATGGAGTACGGCTTTCACGTCGACAACGCACTGATGGGGCGCGATGTACAGTGGCGCACCGACATATCCATGACCCTGTTTCTAAACGATCCCAACGACTACGATGGCGGCGAGTTGTGCTTTGAATCTGGCAGCGGCGACTTCCGCTTCAAACTCAAGCCGCGCTCCATTATTGCCTACCCTTCAAACACGCTGCATCGGGTTATGCCGGTGACCCGCGGCGAGCGGATTGTGGTGGTGGGCTGGATTCACAGCCTGGTACGCGACGCGGGCGTCCGCGAAATGCTGTACGACCTCAGCCAGGTGCGCAATGGCATCTTCAAGCGCAACGGCAAGTGTCGCGAGTTTGATCTGAGCTCTAAAACCTATACCAACCTGCTGCGCCAGTACGCCGAACCCTGAGCCTCACCCGCGGCCCCGCCCTGATGCGAGTGTGAATCCTGCTAGTTGCTAAAGCTTGGACTCGCCGGAGATAATTAACCTGAAGACAATCAGGTACTTATCTATGAAATCCTTGATCAGGATAGCCGCGCTGATACTCTGTGCCAGCACCGCCAGCACTGCCAGCACCGCCATCGCTAGCCAGGATGATGCAACCACTACCAATGCACTGGTATTGGCCGGCGGCGGCGCACGGGGCATTGCCCATGCCGGTGTTGTTGCCGCTCTCGAGGAGATGCAGATACCGGTGAACGCCATCGCGGGCACCAGCATGGGCGCATTGGTGGGCGGGCTATACGCCATTGGCATGACGCCGGAAGAGCTCAAGCTGGTGGTCGACAACATGGCCTGGGGCGACGCCTTCCAGGATTCGGTCGATCGAAGTAACCTGCCGCCGCGCCGTAAGAGCGACGACTACGACTACCCTACTTCGCTCTCGGTAGCGTTTAAAGACGGCCAGTTTTCCATCCCCCTGGGCATTGTGCAGGGCCAACAGGTCCGGCAAATCATCAAGGATCTGGTGATCCGGGCAGAACATATTCGCGATTTTGACGAACTCGCTATTCCCTACCGCGCGGTGGCTACTGACATCGAGAGCGGTGAACCCTACATCTTCTCCAAAGGCAATATGGTCACCGCCATGCGTGCCAGTATGTCCTTGCCGGCACTGCTGGCGCCGGTCGAACACGATGGGCGACTGCTGGTGGACGGTGGCCTCGCTATGAATATCCCGGTGGAAGTAGGCCGCCAGATAGGTGGCGAACGGCTTATCGTGGTCGACATTGGCACGCCGCTACGCACCCGCGAAGAGATTACCAGCATACTCGGCGTGACCGACCAGATGCTGAATTTCCTCACGCGCAAGAACTCGCTGGAACAGCTGTCGACCCTTGGTGACGACGATATTCTGATCAAGCCGGACCTCACCGGCATCGGCATGCTCGACTTCGAAGAAACCGAGGTGATTTTTCAGCGCGGCTACGACGCTGCCATGGCCATGCGCGACCAACTCCTATCCTTGGCTGTGTCCGATGCTGCGTGGGCAGACTACCTGGCACATCGAACCATTCCCTCTGCAACAGAACCGATGGTTGCCAGGATCGACATCGAGAACAACAGCAATGTCAGCGACGACCTGATACGCGCACGCCTGCATCAGCAAACCGACGCAGCACTGGACCGAGACCAGCTGGGTGAGGATATCGAAGAAATCTATGCACTGGGCCACTGGGAGATTATCGACTACGAGGTGATGCGAGAGCCGGAAGGGGATGTACTGGCCATTGATGCCCGTGCCAAATCCTGGGGTGACGACCAGCTCAAGCTCGGTATGAACCTGGCGAGCGACCTCGAGGGTGGCAGCGAAATAAACCTCGGCACCAGCTACCGCTGGACCGGTCTCACCGACCTGGGCGGAGAGCTTTACGCCCGCGGTCAGGTGGGTGACACGATCTTGTTCGGCGCCCAGTTCTACCAACCGCTGGATGTCATGTCGCGTTTTTTTGTGGTCCCTGAGATAAACTACCGGGACCACGATGCCACAACACTCGGGCCGGAATACAATCCTAATGAAGTCGTTGGCACCTGGCGCGTGCGGCGCCTTAGCGCCCAGCTCGATACTGGCGTCAACCTGTTCGACAGTATTCAGGGACGGCTAGGGGTTTTCCGCAACCGGGGCGATAACGCTTCCGACAAGGAAGTGTCCGGCCAGTTGCCCGAGGGATCGTTCGATGAAGGCGGAGTGATTGCCAGCATCCGCTACGACAACATGGACAACGTGTTCTTCCCCACCCAGGGGCAGTTCCTGTACGCCGACTACCAGGCATACAGCAAGGACCTCGGCTCGGACGCAAACTATGAGCGCTGGGAGGCACTGGGGCAGGCGGCCTTCACCCACCGCAGACACACCATGATTCTGACGGGCAAAACCGGCCAATCACTGGATGCGCCCAATCAGCCCAATAATTACTTCCAGTTGGGCGGCCTGTTTAACCTCTCCGGTCTCACCCAGAACTACTTCTCGGGGCGGCAGATGGCCTTTGCCATGGCACAGTACCAGTATCGTCTGTCTGAGCGTTCGGTACTGCCTTTTGATATGCCCGCTTACGTAGGCGCATCGATCGAGGGCGGACAACTCTGGTCAGAACGCTCTGAGGTAAGCAGTGGTGACTTCCAGAACGCGGGCAGCGTTTATGTGGCCCTGGACTCACCGATCGGGACGATCTACCTGGCCTATGGTCGGACTGAAGACAGTCTCGATGCCCTGTACGTGTCACTGGGCTGGCCGTTCCTGACCAATATGCATCGGCTCGGTCGGTGATTTAACCCTGTTGTGACATGACTCACGCCCGGCAAGATTTCGCTGTATAATTCGCAGCCTCGAAAAGCAGTTGTCTTGCCCTGGGGCACGACTCAACGACACGGAGTATCCACATGCAGGTTAAGTATTATCCCATCCGCGGCCGCGGCGAGCGCGGCGACAAATTTCAGCTGGCTCGTTTTGAAGATGAGAATGGCAACATGTACAAGGGTCTGTACGATCAGGAACGTCACTTTGGCTCTGAAGATGAAGCGCGCGAGCACATTGCCAGCGTCATGAATGTGCCTGCGGATACGCTCACGCTGGTAAAGTGGGATTTGTAATAAGAGTGTTGCCTGGCCGCGCACAGAACCGGCGCGGCCGGGCATGAAAGCTGGGTGCACAGCCGTGCACCCAACCTAGTTAGAACAGCAGCATCGCTCCAATCACGACGTAAACTGCGCTGACAATGGCAGTACCCCACACCATCAGGCCGTGGTTAATGCCAAACTTCTCAGCGTAATCACCGGCAATCTGCCAACCTGCCAGCACTGAATTCAGACCAGCAAACAACAGCGTCACCATGGCCCACACGCGGAATACTGTGGAGCNAAGCAGGCCAGCAAGCGCTTCCTGGGTGAAACCGCCACTGGTAATAACAGTGGCAATCAGCCACAGACCGAACGCGATAATCAGCAGGTTGCTGACGCGCTGGAAAATCCACTCATTTACGCCCATATCACGACTCCCATTACCACGCTCAGTACGATGCCGAGGCCAATCGCCAGCCAGGAGATTTTCTGGCCGCTTTCAAATTCTTCGAAATAGCCCATTTCCTGGATGATGTGCTTCAAGCCACCCATGCAGTAGTAGCCCAGTGCTGTCAGGAAACCCCAGGCAAAAAACTTAGCGAGGAAACTGTCTGCAAACATGGCGGCCACGGATGCATAGCCTTCGGGTGAAGCCTGGATGGTCCAGAGCAGGTAGAGCGCAAATGCGAAACCCACCCAGACGACGACGGCGCTGACCCGGTGCAGGATCGACGCAGTGGCCGTAATGGGGAATTTCATAGTCGCCAGATCAAGATTGACCGGGCGGTCAACAGGGCGAGAGTCAGTCATGATGAATACCTTGTGTCGTCATACTGTATGTGTGGATGTCCCAGTACTCGAGGGGGGCATATCATAGCGGGAAGTCGGGCTTTGCGCATCTCGATTTTGAGTGCGGCTGGTCAAAAAAGTACCACCGGACCACTTTTTGCCCGCCCTGTGTCAATAATTCGTCAGGGGGTTCGAAACCAGTGGACAAATTCGTCGAATTCCACCTTTAATCGGGGGGAGTTAGCTGCTACCGTAATGACGCTCGGTTGTCTCATAACGTTCCTGAGCCTCAACAGACATCGTTGCTATGGGCCGCGCTTCCAGCCTGCCAAGTCCAATCTCTTCACCTGTTTTTTCGCAAAAACCATAGGTGCCCTGGGCGATACGCTCGAGCGCCATGTCAATTTTACGAACCAATTTTCGTTCGCGATCACGAGCCTTCAACTCCAACCCAAAGTCTGCTTCGAGGCTGGCCCTGTCGTTGGCATCCGGTAAGTTTCCGGCTTCATGACGTAGGTGGTGAATTGTACGATCCACCTCTTGCATGAGTTCCTGTTTCCAATTCTCAAGAATGGTCCGGAAGTGGGCGAGCTGTGCGTCGCTCATATACTCTTCGTTGCGCTTAGGTTTGTAGGGCGTAACTCCATACACAAGCATATCGGTTCCATTGGTAGTGCTTTTGCGAGATCGCTGGGACTTCTCAGCCATGTCAATCCTCTTCGCTCGAGTGTTTGAGATTCGTAACGCCGGCCGACGTCTAAAGCTTGCCGCCATGCATTTAATGATACATTATATCATTAAATGCGAGCTTGAATGGATAACCGACACACGTGAATGGGAACATTCGATTCGATTGGCGGGGACAGACCACGATGAATCCCTGGCAAGCAGAGCAATCGGGGGCTGTCCCAAATAGTGTTTTAGGGATTAATCGTGGTCTGTCCCCTTTTCCGGGCTAACTCATCCCTAACCTCACCCGTGAGAGCAGGTTATCGCCCGGGTAATCTATTCTTCTATTCTCTGCGCGCATAAAAAAATCCCGCTAACGGGATTTTGGGTTAGAACGAGGGGCGCCTCCGCCACTGGCGATGACCTACATTGGGTTGCGAACGGTGCTCGCAATCGCTTCGCGATGCCTGCGGCAGCCCTTCACCGTTCACAGCTGGTGAACAGGCTGCGTCACATGGCAACCCTGCGGGTTGCTTAACGGGGCAGAGAATCAACCCATCCTAAAAAACAAAACCCCAGTAGCACAAGCGCTACTGGGGTTTTCTTTTTTAGAAGCCTGGCGATGACCTACTCTCACATGGGGAAGCCCCACACTACCATCGGCGATGCAACGTTTCACTTCTGAGTTCGGGATGGGGTCAGGTGGTTCCATTGCTCTATTGTCGCCAGGCAAACTGGCTTGCTGTCGTTGGCCTCACGCGCACTTTGCGCCGCCTCGTCTCAACAAATAGGGTGGTAAATCAAACTGTCTGTTCTTCGTGTTTCTCAACACCGGACTTGTCACAACATCCAACTGTCTTCTTTTGTCTCACCTGGCGGTGAGCAAATAACTTGGATTATATGGTCAAGCCTCACGGGCAATTAGTACTGGTTAGCTCAACGCCTCACAACGCTTCCACACCCAGCCTATCAACCTTGTAGTCTTCAAGGGCCCTTCAGGGGAATTAAATTCCCAGGGAGAACTTATCTTGGGAGGGGCTTCCCGCTTAGATGCTTTCAGCGGTTATCCTGTCCGAACATAGCTACCGGGCAATGCGTCTGGCGACACAACCCGAACACCAGAGGTTCGTCCACTCCGGTCCTCTCGTACTAGGAGCAGCTTCCCTCAATTCTCCAACGCCCACGGCAGATAGGGACCGAACTGTCTCACGACGTTCTAAACCCAGCTCGCGTACCACTT
>NZ_LWEE01000043.1:0-218 GCF_001635445.1 Halioglobus sp. HI00S01 | reverse complement strand
AAGCATGGCACTCATCCGTAATGTGAACTGCACTGTGCTGATTCAATAGTGACGCCGCAAATGTTGTAGAGCTCCGTGGCATTCCGCCGATAAATACGAAACGCCCAAAGTTCGACATTACTAACACTCCTTCAGGGCTACAAGTGTCCAGATACCTATGTACATCTTGTATTCGCGGTCGATTCTGTAATGAAGACTTGAAAGGTATTCTTTGCAAC
>NZ_LWEE01000042.1:0-223 GCF_001635445.1 Halioglobus sp. HI00S01 | reverse complement strand
GGGAATCAGGTTACACAGTACCAGCGAAACCACCGCAATCCCCGCCCGCGGTGTTTCTCATTGGGGCGGGGAACTCAGCCAGAGAATACCCAGCAGCGCGGGGATAAACACCGCCGCAATGTGGTTAATGGTAAAGCTGACACTGGCGGTAGCGGCAATATCACGACTGTCTGCGATTTTCTGGAAATAGGTGTTGATGGCAATCGACAGGGCGAAGAACAGG
>NZ_LWEE01000041.1:0-220 GCF_001635445.1 Halioglobus sp. HI00S01 | reverse complement strand
GTGCGCCTACCTTGAAACCTGGCACATGGACATTGAGGAATTCGTCGAGCTGCGCAAGAACACCGGCGACGATCGCCGCCGCACCCACGACATGAATACCGCCAACTGGATTCCTGACCTGTTTATGAAGCGGGTGTTCAACGACGAGGACTGGACCCTGTTCTCACCCAGCGATGTACCCGACCTGCACGACCTGTACGGCAAGGCCTTCGAAGAGCGC
>NZ_LWEE01000040.1:0-220 GCF_001635445.1 Halioglobus sp. HI00S01 | reverse complement strand
AAGGAAATTTACAATGCCGTCACCATCATCGTCATCACTGACGGCATTAATAGTCGCCGCCCAGGCCGGCTTAGGCGCCCCGCCTGCTGAGTGAGGGCGCAGAAGGCCGCTAATTGTTATCGCCCACTCCGACGCAGTCCATAGATTGATATCAAATAGTGAGTCGAAAACCTCGAGCTGTGTGTCATCGAGCGGCCACTCGACGTCCTTCGTCCACCAA
>NZ_LWEE01000039.1:0-209 GCF_001635445.1 Halioglobus sp. HI00S01 | reverse complement strand
CAAACTGGAACTCATCGAAGAACTACCGCGCAACCCGTCGGGCAAGATACTCAAGAAAATTCTGCGCGCCCCATACTGGGAGGGCGCAGAGCGGCAAATCGGCTAACGGGCGTCGAAAATTTTGCGCCGCGAATGCTCCATCAGGGCCCATAGAATATTGCTGGAACTCACCTGACCAACCAGCTTGCCGTCCTCCAATACCGGGCGGC
>NZ_LWEE01000038.1:0-10503 GCF_001635445.1 Halioglobus sp. HI00S01 | reverse complement strand
CGCCCGCACAGCGCGGTCACACTGGCCAGATCAAAAAAGCGGTACGTATGCTCTTGGGCGCCAAGCGTCCAATGATTTACGCCGGCGGCGGTGTGGTGCAGGGCGAGGGTAGCGAATTGCTTACATGCCTGGCGAAAATGCTCAATTACCCAGTGACCAATACCCTAATGGGGCTCGGTGCTTATCCGGGAACGGATCGCCAGTTCCTGGGCATGCTGGGCATGCACGGCTTCTATGAGGCCAACATGGCAATGCATTACTCCGATGTGATCCTCGCCGTAGGCGCGCGGTTTGATGATCGGGTGACCAATACTGTGTCAAAGTTTTGCCCGGGCGCGAAAATTATTCATATCGATGTCGACCCGGCGTCGATTTCCAAGACTGTACAGGCAGATATTCCGATCGTGGGGCCGGTGCAATCGGTGCTCACCGAAATGATCGCCCAGATCGAGCAAGTTCAGGAGAAAGATGCGGACCTTCCCGATGCAGGTGCGCTGGCGAGCTGGTGGGAGCAGATCGATGAGTGGCGCGCCAATCACGGCCTAATGACCGGCCGTCGCTATCGCGAGAGCGATATGATCATGCCCCAGCAGGTGATTGAGAGCCTGTTCCGGGCCACGAACGGCGATGCCTATGTCACGTCAGACGTGGGACAGCACCAGATGTTCGCAGCGCAGTACTATCCGTTCGACAAGCCGCGTCGCTGGATTAACTCCGGTGGCCTGGGAACGATGGGTTTTGGTCTGCCTGCCGCTATCGGTGTAAAGCTCGCGTTTCCCGATGCTGACGTGGCCTGTGTAACAGGTGAGGGCAGTATCCAGATGAACATCCAGGAGTTGTCTACAGCGACCCACTACAACGCGCCAGTGAAGGTCATCAACCTGCGAAACAACTACCTCGGTATGGTGAAGCAGTGGCAGGACATGCAGTACGAAAGCCGTTACTCGCAGGTGACCTATGCAGATTCGCTGCCCGACTTCGTCAAGTTGATGGAGGCCTATGGCCACGTGGGTATTCAGGTCACTCGCCTGGAGGATCTGGACGACGCGATGGAAGAGGCCTTTGCCCTCAAAGATCGCACCGTATTCCTCGACGTGCTCATTGACCGGATGGAACACGTGTACCCGATGCACATTGCCCCGGAAGGCTCTATGAAAGATATGTGGCTTTCCAAGAACGAGAGGACCTGATCATGCGACGCATCTTATCAATGCTCATGGAAAACGAGCCTGGTGCGCTGTCTCGCGTGGTGGGCCTGTTTTCGCAACGTGGTTACAATATCGAGACCCTGAACGTGGCGCCGACGGATGACTCCACCTTGTCCCGTCTGACGCTCACCACCGTGGGTGACGATCTGCACATCGAGCAGGTCACCAAGCAGCTCAACAAGCTGGTAGACGTGGTCAAGGTGGTTGACCTCACCGAGGGTGCTCACGTGGAACGTGACCTGATGCTGATCAAGGTTCGCGCGACCGGTGCAGCCCGTGATGAGGTTAAGCGCACCACGGATATCTTCCGCGGCCAGATCGTGGACGTAGGCCCTAACGTTTACACCATTCAATTGGTGGGTACGTCAGACAAGCTGGATTCCTTTGTCGCCGCCATGGTCGACCTGGATATTCTCGAGGTCGTTCGTTCCGGTGTGGCAGGCATTGCCCGCGGCGAAAAAGTACTCTCTCTGTAAACTGCGCGCGGCGGGTAGCCGCGCTCAGACTTCCGGCGTCCGCAAGGGCGCCACAATCATCTGATCGAGCCGGCTGTCCCTGGTCTGGCGCATATACTCCAGTCCCAACTCCATGTCCTGCTGCTCGTTCACCGGCCGCGTCCTGGCGGTGCCGAACAGGTAGTCGAACCAGGGCACCACACTGCCGTAGTTGCTGTTGGTGAACGTTTGTTCTGAACAGTGGTGCACACGGTGAAAATCTGGCGTGAGAATAATACGGCGCAATATCTTTTCTGCAGTGGCGGGTATTGCCACGTTGCTGTGGCTGAACACGGTTGCAGATATGCTGAACAGGTGCACAGCCATGGCGACCTCCATGGGCGCCCCCATGAACAGCGCTACGGGGGCGAAGATGGGTAATGTGGCCAGTGCTTCGACCGGATGGTGACGGAAACTGGTGGTGACATCGATATCGGTATCAGTGTGATGCACCGCATGCAGACGCCACAGCAGGGGGAAGCGATGAAAGGTGTAATGCACCCAGTAGTTGATGAACTCAATCACCAGCAGCAAGAGCAGGCCGCTCAACACCGGGCCAGTGCCCAGCCGTGCCAGCAGCCCGAGTTCATTGAGATGACTCCAGCCCGCCAGCCAGGTGATGAACAACGTGCCCAGCAAGAGATTGAGATACCAGGTCAGGCCACTGAGACCGAGGTTGTTCAGCCAGCGCCAGGCGGTGTGTGGGCCAGGTTCGCGTCGCGGCGCGAACGTCTCGGCGGCAATACACAGGGCGAAGATCAAGGCGGTGGCAATGTAAGCCAGTTGGCTGTAGCTGTCTGAGGGTAACATGCATTGATGGTACACAAAAAAGGGGCCCGAAGGCCCCTTTGAACGCATCTTGTAGTGTTACACGATTCGTTTCATGGCGGTCATGTAGCCACGCAGTTCTTCGCCGATGACTTCAACCGGGTGGGTGCGGATGGCTTTGTTGACGGCGATCAACTCCTGGTTGTCGACGCCGGTTTCACCGGCAATGCCCTTGCCGATAACATCGGTATCGATCTTGGTCATAAAGTCTGCCAGCAGCGGACGACAGGCGTGGTCGAACAGGTAGCAACCGTATTCGGCGGTGTCGGAGATCACCACGTTCATCTCATAGAGCTTCTTGCGGGCAATGGTGTTCGCGATCAGCGGCGTTTCATGCAGTGACTCATAGTATGCAGATTCTTCCTTAATGCCTGCCTGAACCATGACTTCAAAAGCCAGCTCTACCCCGGCTTTGCACATGGCGACCAGCAGAATGCCGTGGTCGTAGTACTCCTGCTCGGGAATGTCCTGGTCCGTGTTCTCCTGCTTCTCGAATGCGGTGTCCTGGGTGGCGGCGCGCCAGCCCAGCAGGTTGGCGTCGTCGTTGGCCCAGTCGGCCATCATGGTGCTGGAGAATTCACCGGACATAATGTCATCCTGATGCTTCTCGTACAGCGGACGCATGATGTCCTTGAGTTCTTCCGCCAGGTGGAAACAGCGAATCTTGGCGGGGTTGCTCAGGCGATCCATCATGTTGGTAATGCCGCCGTGCTTGAGGCCTTCGGTGACAGTTTCCCAGCCATACTGGATCAGTTTGGAGGCGTAGCCGGGGTCGATACCTTTTTCTACCATCTTGTCGAAAGACAGAATGGCGCCTGTCTGCAGCATGCCGCAAAGAATGGTCTGCTCGCCCATCAGGTCGGACTTCACTTCCGCAATCGGTGAAGATTCGAGAACACCCGCGCGGTCGCCGCCGGTGCCTGAGGCCAGTGCCTTGGCGATGTCCATGCCTTCGCCCTTGGGGTCGTTCTCGCGGTGAACCGCAATCAGGGTGGGAACGCCAAAGCCGCGCTTGTATTCTTCGCGGACCTCAGTGCCGGGGCATTTGGGGCACATCATGACAACGGTCAGGTCCTTGCGGATCTGCATGCCTTCTTCAACCAGGTTAAAGCCGTGGGCGTAGTCCAGGCACGCGCCTTGTTTCATCAGCGGCATGACGGCGGTGACAACGGCGGTGTGTTGCTTGTCCGGGGTGAGGTTCATCACCACGTCTGCCGTGGGAATGAGTTCTTCGTAGGTGCCCACGGTAAAGCCATTCTCGGAGGCATTTTTCCAGGACTGGCGCTGCTCGCTGATGGCGCTTTCACGCAGGGCATAGGAGACATCCAGGCCGGAGTCGCGCAGGTTCAGGCCCTGGTTGAGGCCCTGTGCACCACAGCCGACGATGACGATTTTCTTGCCCTTGAGATAGTCGCAGCCGTTGGCGAATTCGCTGCGGTCCATAAAGCGGCACTTGCCCAGTTCTTCCAGCTGCAGGCGCAGTGGCAGGGTGTTGAAGTAGTTCTGTCCCATGGGAATCTCCTGTAGGGGTGTTCAAAGCCTGCGCAGAATACGCATTTCTAATACTTGCGTAAAACGCTAATTAGGTAATACTGTGTTGCAATTAACGCAAAAGGTGGTGTGTGGATACGAGAGCCCTGACGGTCTTTCTCTCAGTAGCGGAGACCCTCAATTTTAGTCGCAGTGCAGAAAAGCTCCACATGAGCGTATCGGCCGTGAGCCGCGCGATTGCCCGCCTCGAAGAAGAGGTGGGCCAGCCGCTGTTGGAGCGCGATCGGCGCAGCGTGCGGTTGTCTCCTGCGGGCCGCGAGTTTCACGATTTTGCCCGCCGTTCGTTGGCGCAGTGGCAGGCGCTGCAGCGCAAGCTGGGGAGTGAGGGCGAACTCGCCGGTGAGGTGAGCTTGTACTGT
Organism: Halioglobus sp. HI00S01; assembly: GCF_001635445.1. Classification (NCBI taxonomy): domain Bacteria; kingdom Pseudomonadati; phylum Pseudomonadota; class Gammaproteobacteria; order Cellvibrionales; family Halieaceae; genus Halioglobus; species Halioglobus sp. HI00S01. The sequence continues at coordinate 6,063 of NZ_LWEE01000038.1, read as the reverse complement.
TCGGTCACCGCCTCGCACACCTTGCTGGCGCCCATTCTTGCAGCGTTTCGTCACGAGTATGCAGCGGTTGATATTATGATGCATACCGGTGACCAGGCCGATGGTGTTAACCGGGTACTGTCCGGGCAAGACGATGTGGCGGTAACCATCAAGCCTTTACACTCGCCATCTCGATTGGAATTCCTGCCGTTGGTGGAGTCGCCGCTGCAATTCTTTATGCCGGCGGCCAATTGCCAAGTGCGTGACCGCGTGCTGGAAGCCCGCGACGGTCCCCTGGATTGGGGGGTGCTACCCCTTATTGTCCCCGAACGTGGAACCACCAAGGAATTGTTTGACGACTGGATTCGCGACCAGCGCATCAGGCCTCGAATTTACGCCCAGGTCGCGGGGCACGAGGCGATTGTAGCCATGGTGAGCCTGGGTCTGGGGGTGGGCATCGCCCCGCAGCTGGTGATCGAATCCAGTGGATTGCGTGACCAGGTGGAGGTTTTCGAGGTGGACGCTGCCTTGCCATCGCTGTCGATTGGTCTGGCGAGCCTGCGCCAGCGGCTGGCCAGCCCGTTGCTGGGAGCCCTGTGGCGAGTGGCCGGGCAGACCTATCCGGGTTCGAGTGATACAATCGCCGCGCTTACGCAGGGATATGACCAATGAGCGATAAACCAGATCAGCCAGAAGTTCCTCAGGCGCAGGACAGCCCCTCATCTGTGAGCGCGGCCCTCGACATTCTGATCGATGAACACGAAGAAGAAGTGTCAGAAAACGGTCAGGCCGTGCGTCGCCAGGGGATCTACCTGCTGCCCAACCTGTTTACCACCGGGGCTCTCTTTGCGGGTTTCTATGCCGTGATCGCCGCTATGCGCGGCGATTTCGAGAGTGCACCCATTGCCATCCTCGCGGCACTGGTACTCGATGGCCTGGACGGCCGGATTGCGCGTTTGACCAATACCCAGAGCAAGTTTGGTGCCGAGTATGACAGCCTTGCGGACATGGTGTCCTTTGGTGTGGCGCCGGCACTGGTGATGTTCAGTTTTGCGCTTGGTGACCTGGGCAAATTTGGCTGGAGTGCCGCGTTTATATACGTTGCCTGCGCGGCATTGCGCCTCGCGCGGTTCAATACCCAGGTAGACACTGCAGACAATAATTTCTTCACTGGCCTGGCCAGTCCCTCCGCGGCGTGCATCGTTGTCAGTGCCGTCTGGGTGTGCAATGACCTGGGGCTGACCGGAATGGCGCTCTCGCTGGAACTCAAAGTCGTACTGGCGGTACTCACCGCCGTCATCGGGTTACTGATGATGGCCAACTTCCCTTACTACAGCTTCAAAGGCATTGATCTGCACGGTCGGGTGCCCTTTGTAGTGATGATCGCTGTGGTGTTGGTGTTCGGTTTGGTCACGCTGGACCCGCCGCTGATTTTGCTGCTGGGCTTCCTGGGTTATGCCCTGTCAGGTCCGGTCATGTTGTTGCTCAAGAAAAAATGAATCGCCGGGGGGTGCCCGGCGATGCGCTACACAGATAGGTCGTTACCGCTCACAGACGTCTTCCTCGATATAGTCCGGAATACAGGTCTGACCCGTCTCTAGAGCGGTGCCGGCGGAACAGGTGCCCTCTACGATCGCAGCGCAGAACCCTGGGACCACCTCGTCCTTCTCTGTTACCTCATAAGTCTCGCCACAGGTGTTCTTGATCGGCGGCATGGTCGGATCGTAGGGGTTGTATTGAATTTCTGTGACCGAACCACAATTTGGGTCCTCGATCAGATACTCTTCAATTAACGCCTCTGCGTGACGGGCGCCAAATCCACCGATTGCAACCCCAGTGCACAGTACTGCTACCCCAAGCAGCTTGTCGCCGATGTTGGACTTGCGTAGCACCCGCACGGCAATCGTGACGAGGGTAATACCCAGCACTACCATTAACAGATCTGACATTACCGGTACGGGGACGGCGGGGGCGACAGCATCGGCGACGGGCGCTGGAGCCGGTGGTTCTGCCTGTGGCGTCAGAGTGATCACGGGATTGGCCACGCCCGCGAAGGAGCTGTTGGACGCTAGTAAGAGCAGGCCTGTTGTCACCGATTGGAGATGTAGGCAGGTGAGTTTCACGAGTGATTCCTTTAGAACTATTAATTATATTGACCAGGCTAGCGCTGAGCGGTCAGTCTTGCAATATCTGGCTGGCACAAAATGTAGGCAGTATTGCCGCTCGCTGGTAGGCGCTACTCGCCATCCAAGGAGGTTGTGGAACCTTTAATGTTCGACGGGTTCATAGTTTTATCGATAGTAGGGAGCAATGCTTGTGAGAGAGCGATTCAAGGTGCCGCACATTCCGTCTTCGGAAATTACTCCGGAGTCCATTTACATGCGCCGTCGGCAGCTGATGAAGGCTGCCGGCTTGCTAGGGGGTGTCGCAGCGGGTGTCGCTTTTGACGCCGTAGCTGCTGTAACAACCGGTGGCAAATCGCTGCAGTTTGCCCCTGCAACAGCGGGCTCCGACGGCTTTCACACAGGCGAAGATCAGACTCCCTTCACTGATGCCAGCCAGTACTGCAACTTCTATGAGTTCGGTACCGGCAAGAGCGATCCGGCGGACTATGCCCATGAGATGAGCACGGACCCCTGGTCATTGGAGGTGACAGGTGAAGTAGCAAAACCTGGCAAGTTGAGCCTGGAAGATATTCTGGGGCGTTACCCTCTGGAGGAGCGGATTTATCGCCTCCGTTGTGTCGAGGCCTGGTCCATGGTGATTCCCTGGGTAGGTTTCCCCCTGGCTTCACTGCTCAGAGAATTTGAGCCCACCAGCAAGGCCAAGTACGTGGCCTTTGAAACGCTGTATCGCCCCAAGGAAATGCGTGGCACCCGTTCTTTCGGCAGTACCATTGACTGGCCTTATCGTGAGGGGTTGCGCCTGGACGAGGCAATGAACCCGCTGACCCTCATGGCGGTTGGCATGTATGGCAAGACCTTACCCAACCAGAACGGTGCCCCCATTCGCCTGGTAGTGCCCTGGAAGTATGGGTTTAAGAGTATCAAGTCGGTGGTGCGGATTCATCTGACAGACAAGCAGCCCGCGACGTCCTGGCAGGACCAGAATGCGCGTGAGTACGGTTTCTATTCGAACGTAAACCCGGAAGTAGATCACCCCAGGTGGAGCCAGAGGTACGAGCGGAGGCTGCCCTCGAGCTTATTTAGCCCCAACCGCATCCCCACAACCATGTTTAATGGTTATGGGGAGCAGGTGGCCCATCTCTATACGGGGATGGATCTCAAGAAATACTACTAAATACAGACACCTGAGTCCTCTGGGGTGAAGATATCGGTCTCACAACTCTCGCCCGGGACGAGTGTGAGGCCTGCTTCACATGTTCCCTCATTCTCCGGCCGGACCTGCAGCTCTGTGCACTCCTCGAAGTTCACGGTTTCGCTTTCTATGTTCAGGATCTCCTGATCGCTTTCGCAATTGTTGGTAACTGAATTGGCAGTCGTCGCATCGGAGCCAGTGATATCACCGCCTTCACAAGTCGGTGCGATCGGGTTGTCCATGATCCCGATAGCTATGGTGCGATCGGCGCCCATGCCGACCAGGGTCAGGCTGCCACCGAGGGCAGCGATGCTCAGTAACTTCTGAGCGCCTTTGCTGTTGCGCAGAGAACGGAAGGCGACGGCCATGAGCATCAACCCCACTACGATCAATAGCAGGTCGTCCATCACCGGAACAGGCAGTGTTGGTTCCTTGGCACCTGCATTCGGTGCAGCTACCGGCGGCGCTGCGGGAGTTGGTTCCGGGGTTGGCGCCGGGGCAACGGTGACGGTGGTAACCGCGGTGCCCACAGGAGCGCTCGCGTGAGCGAGTGCACTGACTAGTTGCGTGGCCAGGGCAGGGGTCGCCGTCAGAAGAACGCGTTTCATGATTATTCTCCTTTACTGAGGGCAGCTATTGTTGTCGGAATAACTGTAGGCGTCGAGCGTACACATTTCGTCAGGCGCCAGTTGGGTGCCTACCATAAATGTGCCCTCGTCAGTGACTTCGAGATCGACGCAGGGACTGGTGAAATCCTCAATCTCGATGGCAGTAATTTCCTGGGGGTGCTGCAATCGTTGGTGATCTGGTAGAAATTGCCGATCAGATCGGGGACGTCGATGTCTGTGCCATCACAGTCGGGCGCGATAAAGACGTCTGCATAGTCGATGAGCGCAATCGTTCGCTCAGCCCCAAGGCCGCCGACCAGCAGGCCGGTGCCGAGCACGGCAATACTCAGCAGCTTTTGTGCACCCTTGCTCTTTGGCAGGAACCGCATTGCGATAACGACCAGTACCAGCCCGAGTACTCCGAACAACACGCTGTCCATGACGGGAATGGGGGCTGCTGGCTCCATAGCGCCTGCGACGGGTGCGGCCGCTTCGGGTGGGGGTTCCGCGGGCGGCGGTGGTGGGGGTGCCGGCGCCATCGTAATAATAGCGTTGGCGGCATTTCCTGCGTGGCTGAGTATGGCGGTGCATTGCAGAGCGATAGCGCTGCTCAACGCTAAGATGTGCTTGACACTCATGGTGGACTTCGTTGTTTATTGGTTATTTTTTTACGCGCCATAGCGCACCAAACGGCGTGAATTGGCCAGTGGGGGGAACCTATAGCGGGGCCCGTGTTCTTACAGTTTTGGCAACTTTATTTGATGGAGCTGGCGGTGGGCGCTAATAGACTGCCCTTGTGGGTCAAACCAATGGTGTTTGTTGTGTGTTTGGCGCCCTTCGCATGGCTGGCATATCAAGCCTTCGCCGGCGGGTTGGGGCCTGACCCTGCTGAGGCCATTCTTGCCTCCACGGGCGTGTGGGCTTTGCGCCTATTGGCACTGACGCTATTCGTGACGGTGCTGCGGCAATGGTTGGGTAAACCCTGGCCGATCCGGTTGCGCAGGATGTTGGGGTTGTACACATTTTTTTATGCCTCTCTCCACTTCCTGACCTTCGCCAACTTTTACCTGGGGTGGACGCCAGCCATTCTTGCAGAGGAGCTGCTGGAGCGACCGTATATTACGGTTGGGTTTCTTGCCTGGCTGTTGATGCTGCCGCTTGCGGTGACGTCTACCCAGGGGTGGCAGCGGCGTCTGGGGCGCTCCTGGCGCAAGTTGCATAAGTTGGTATACCCGGCGGCGGTGCTCGGATGTATTCATCTGTTCTGGCAGGTCCGTTCTGATGTCACCGAGGCATTGGTTTACTGCCTGATTTTTGCCCTGTTATTGGGTTGGCGGGCGCGAGTTTGGCTGCCTGCTAAAAAAGTTTGAAAAAGCGCTTGCCCCGGCAAAGTGCCTCTGTATAATGCGCCGCTCTCGAGGGATGACGCCCGGCGAATCAGCCCCTCCTGAAGGCCAAATTTCAGCCAATTTTTGAAGCCTCGAAAATTTGCAGAAATTAATTTCAAAAAGGCCTTGCAGGGGGCAAAACGATCCGTATAATGCGCACTCCTCGGTGGGGGGTAACCCCCCGACGAGATCTCAAATCCTGGCGATTTGAGAGTTGCTTAACAAGAAGACGAAGACAGATGTGTGGGCACTTGTTGGGATAGTTGTACACGACTATTCAGACGCAACAAGTGACCATTGATTCATAAGTTTTATGGAACATTGATTTCGAATTGTGTCTGAGCCGAGATTTGATTGTTATCGCGAGGTAATCGCGCAAACAATCCCTCTTACAGCCGGTAAGGTGTAGAGGTAAAAGATTTAAACTGAAGAGTTTGATCATGGCTCAGATTGAACGCTGGCGGCAGGCCTAACACATGCAAGTCGAGCGAGAAAGCACTTCGGTGTGAGTACAGCGGCGGACGGGTGAGTAACGCGTAGGAATCTACCCAGTAGTGGGGGACAACAGTCGGAAACGGCTGCTAATACCGCATACGCGCTACGGGGGAAAGCGGGTGACCTTCGGGCCTCGCGCTATTTGATGAGCCTGCGTAAGATTAGCTAGTTGGTGAGGTAAAGGCTCACCAAGGCGACGATCTTTAGCTGGTCTGAGAGGATGATCAGCCACACTGGAACTGAGACACGGTCCAGACTCCTACGGGAGGCAGCAG
>NZ_LWEE01000037.1:0-220 GCF_001635445.1 Halioglobus sp. HI00S01 | reverse complement strand
CACTTGCCGGTTGCCTACCTGGTGATTCCGATCTTTGCGCTGGCCAATGCCGGCATTCCCATCGAGTTTGCCGAGTTTGGCAGCGCCGTCAGCAGCCCGATCACCCTCGGGGTGCTGTGCGGCTTGCTGCTCGGCAAGCCCTTGGGCATCGCCGGATTCACCTGGATTGCTATAAAACTTGGCTGGGCCAAGCTGCCCGACGAGCTCAATATGAAGCACA
>NZ_LWEE01000036.1:0-204 GCF_001635445.1 Halioglobus sp. HI00S01 | reverse complement strand
GGGCACCACTGCCAGGCCGGACCACTGTCCGTCTGCATAGTGGTTGATGACCATCTTGTCCGTAAACTCTGTGCCGAATGCCGCCATTGTCCTACTGCTCTATGTGTTTCCTGGCCCCGCTCGGGCCCGGTAAATATCGGGTGGGTGAACACACCATAATACCCCGAGAACCCAGTGTTTGGGGGTAACCCCCGAGGAAAAATC
>NZ_LWEE01000035.1:0-226 GCF_001635445.1 Halioglobus sp. HI00S01 | reverse complement strand
ATAGGTTTCACCCAACGCATGTCTACCAGAGTTGCCCTGAGCGCTTCAGCGGCCTCACGGGCGGCAGGCAATAGCGTTCCGAAATTTAGAATTGCCACTTCTGAACCCTTGCGCGCCGTGACCGATTTGCCGATCTCTAGTGAAGACATCTCGGAGGAGATGTCAGCGCCCGGCCCTGTGCCTCGCGGGTATCTCACCGCCGCAGGCCCAGGATGCTGGAATGCGG
>NZ_LWEE01000034.1:0-202 GCF_001635445.1 Halioglobus sp. HI00S01 | reverse complement strand
GTAGTCTTCCCAGCTAAGCATTAGTCAATCCGCCTATGTATTCCCGTTGAGCACTTAAAGTACCGAACTAACCGGGTTGTATATGGTGATAGGGAAATCAAATTAGCTTCCCAATACAGTGTTATTCCTCGAACAGCGGGGGATACCACGTTGCACACGTGTTTAAGACATCCGCCAGGTAAAAGCACTCGGCCCTGGCATC
>NZ_LWEE01000033.1:0-209 GCF_001635445.1 Halioglobus sp. HI00S01 | reverse complement strand
TTTGACACTGGCTTGAAGCGTAGACACAAGGCTCTCAGGGTGTTGTGACCAGCTGGGCTGACGCACACAGAGCTCGCGATAGCCGCGATGACCATGTCGTTCCAGAAAGGCGTCGAATGCGTTGGCAATGTCCGATGTGGTTTTGTCGCCCAACCACGCCAGCGCTTCCGCTGGGGATAGTTCGCAAAACGCCTCTGCCGTATCTCGCT
>NZ_LWEE01000032.1:0-235 GCF_001635445.1 Halioglobus sp. HI00S01 | reverse complement strand
GCCGTCAGCTTTGCGGACAAGCCCGCCGCCATTACTACAATCATGGTCTCGCCAATGGCACGCGATACGGCAAGCAGAATACCGCCCACAATACCGGGCAAGGCCGCAGGGAGAAGCACCTTGCGGATGGTTTCACTCATCGTGGCGCCCATACCCAGCGAAGCCTCTCGCATACTGTCCGGCACCGCGTTGATAATATCGTCAGACAGCGACATCACGAACGGGATAATCATAA
>NZ_LWEE01000031.1:0-217 GCF_001635445.1 Halioglobus sp. HI00S01 | reverse complement strand
GGACTCTGTGGCGGTGCCGGCATTTCCAGGCGCCACATATACGGTGTCAACGTCCGCCGACTGGGCTGCCTTCCAGGCCAGCGCATGCTCGCGGCCACCGGAACCAATAACTAATACGTTCATGAATAACGAAACTCCAGATCAGGGTAACAGCGCGGGGCTGGCTAAATGCAAACGCATCCAGCCAGCCCAACTGCAATTAGTGGCGGAAGTGACG